>CALLQJ010000372.1 GCA_938014865.1 uncultured Fastidiosipila sp. | reverse complement strand
CCGACATTTACATTCGGGCCCTCAGCTGCGGACAGGGGATTCGCCAGACGATTACGGACGATAATCTCCGGGCCATTGCCGAGGATTTCGGCGTCACGCTGCGTGAAGAGTTTTTGGATTGATTTATAACGGAGCCGAAAGCTCCGAACGAAGTTTAAAAAGGGCCGCCTTCTTCGGAAAGCGGCCTTTTTATCAGGCTGAAATTAAGGACGTTAGGGATTTATTTCAAAAACCTTCACTCCAAAACATCCGCTTGATTCTGGGCTTTGACACAAAGTTCGGCAGCTTTGAAGACATGCGCCTGGCTCATGGCGTGTTCCGTGCGCCCGATGCAGTCTTTGATAAGTTCGCCGAAGAAGGGGTAGCCGACTTTGCCGCTGACGGCAAAATGTTTTTCGCCTTCGCCGTTTACCAGATAGACATTGTCGGAGACCAGATCGTCTTTGGCGACATCGATATATTTTCTGAGTTCAATATAGCCTTCGGTGCCGAGGAGGAAGGTGCGTCCGTCGCCCCAGGTCCGGAGACCGTCCGGGGTAAACCAGTCGACTCTGAAATACATCGAAGCGCCGTTGTCGCCTTTCAGCATGCAGTCGCCGAAGTCATTGAGTTCGGGCGTGTCCTTGTGATCGTAGTTTGCGACCTGGCTCGCCACGATTTCGGCATCTTCAGCCCCTGTATAGTAGAGGAACTGTTCGATCTGGTGGCTTCCGATATCGCAGAGGATGCCGCCGTATTTTTCAAATTCATAAAACCAATCCGGGCGGCTTCCGGGAGGGCCCAGACGATGCGGTCCCATGCCGATGACCTGGACGACGCGTCCGATGGCGCCTTCTTCAATCAGCTGACCGGCAAAGACCGCAGCCTCGACGTGAAGGCGCTCACTGAAATAGCACATGTATTTCTGTCCGGTTTCGGCGACGGTTTTCTTGACCGCTTCAAGCTGATCCAAAGTCGTCAGCGGCGTTTTATCCGTAAAATAATCCTTCCCGGCCCGCATCACACGGATGCCCAGGGCGGCCCGCTGATTGGGAACATCGGCTCCGCAGACCAGCTTGACTTCGGGATCATTCAGCACCTCTTCCTCGGAGGCGGCAATCTGCGCCTCGGGAAACTGTTCTTTGAAAGCTTTGCATTTTTCCGGATCGGGGTCATAAACCCACTTCACTTCAGCCCCGGCTTCCGTCAGGCCGTTGCACATGCCGTAAATGTGGCCGTGCTCCAGGGAGACGGCGGCGATTTTAAAAGCACCGGGCGCAACGACCGGATCCGGCTTGCCCTTGGGGGCATAATTCATTCCATCTTTTACTTGCATAGACTACTCCGCTTATTGATAAATTACATTTATTGAAGGCCGTTTTCTCTGACCTGCCCTTCAACAGCGCTTAGGAATTCTGCAGCTCTTCGGGCAGGTATTTAATGTCTATTATAGATCCTGCCAGCCTTCGGGAAGATATTTTTTCGTGTTTCGGATCATTTCCGTCAAGAGCGTTTCGGCATCTTCCGGCTGCAGATTGACCAGCGGCTCATTCATAAAGGCAACTAAGGCCTTATCAAAGTCGCAGTCTAACGCCGCTTCCAAAATCAGTTTTTGGTTCAAAGCATGCGGCATGACCTGCGTCAAAACTTTATCCGGGATTTCGCCGGCAGAGACCGGGTAAATGCTGTCCTGACGGAAGAGCGCATTGGTTTCTACGATGCAGCCTTCCGGCAGATTCGGGATCTGCCCGACGTTCGGAATATTGACATTGCTTACAAGGTTTCCCATGCCGAGCACGGCCTTCATCAGGAGATGGCCTTCTTCGCCGGAGCCTTCAAGCTTGATTTCTTCTTTTCCGCTGACCAGACGATCGCGTTTAGCAATGCGTTCTTTCAGATCTTCTTTGCGGTAGTCCACCGTCGTTAAACCAAAGCCCCACGCCTTTACGGTCTCGGGATCTTTCAAATACCAGTTCGGCATGAATTCTGCCAGGTGCCGGTCGCCGGCCGCGGCGATCAGGCCGAAACGGCGGAAGAGATCAAACTTCACGCGATGCGAGCAGTCAAAGGAATTGTTGATCCAGTTGTCGGCTTTGCCCTTGGTGTAGCCGCTTTCATAATATTTATCAGAAAATTCGCGGTAGAGCGGGAAGAGGTCAATATTCTTATAGCTTGCCTTGTCCAGCCAGGTGAAATGGTTGACGCCCAAGACGTTGACGTCGATATCCTGACGCTTGACGTCTTTTTCGCCGAGCATTTCTTCAACCATGGCCGCCAGCAGCTTCTGCGTACCGAAGACTTCATGGCAGCAGCCGAAGGCTTTGATCTCAGGATGGACGTGATAAAGCGTGCGCATGCAGATCGCCATCGGATTGGTGTAATTGATTACCCAGGCCTCAGGGCTGTAAGCTCTGATGGCTTCGGCGATTTCGACGAACATCGGGACGGTGCGCAGGGAGCGGACGAGGCCGCCGGGGCCTGCCGTGTCGCCCACGGACTGCCAGATATTGTATTTTTCGGGCGCGTGCACGTCGGAATCCATCTCATCAAAGGTCCCGGGGAGAATGGAGATGACCACAAAATCCACATCCTGCAAGGCGTCTTCGAGGCTGTCGGAGACTTCATAGCGCCACTTAGATAAAGCCTTGGGATGAGCGGAGATTTTATCGCCGATGATCTTGTTCAGTTCGGCCGCCTCTTTATCGATATCATAAAGACGCATCAGGCCTTCCATGTCGGGATCCATGGCAAGATCTTTCATGAACCCCCAGGCCCAGCCGCGGGAACCGCCGCCGATGTAGGCGACTTTCAGGTCCTTGAGTGCTTCGTTCTTCTTCATTTGCTTCTCCTTTTTGTGTTTTCTTTTATTATGAATTTCCTTTTATTTAGCTTCCGTATAAAAGGCTTTGTCTTCAGCATAGCGCAACGAGTATAAATAGCTAAGCAAAATCGAGGCTGCAGTCGGCAAAATCAGGCGTTCAGGCCCGAAGCGGCCCGGCAGCGTTCGCTGCAGGCGATTTCCGAGCACATCAAAAGAAAAGCCCCGACCCCGTGCAGGTCATTGCTTTGGACCGGACGGTGAATATAAAAGTCATAATCGCCGACGCCCGTGCCGATGCAGACATTGCCGACCTGAAGGTCTTCGCCTTCCCAGCTGAGACTGTCGATGACGGCCTCATACGCCCGGAGATAACGCGTGCGGGCGCCCTCCCCGGCAAGCCCCAGCCGATAGGCCTTGGCGAGTGCCGCCGCAAAAAGACAAGAGACGGAATTTTCCGGCCAATTGTCTGCGCGATCCGCCTTATCCACCACCTGATACCAGCGCCCTTCTTCAGACTGATAGCGGCAGATGCTTTCCAGCAGCTCAGTGACAATGGCTTTTAAGGTCTGATAATTTTTGCTCTCTTCCGGCATAACGTCCATTTCATTTAGCAAGGCAACGGGCACCCAGCCGATGGAACGGCCCCAGAATTCCGAAGAGCATCCCGTGACGGGATCGGCCCAATCCGCCTTTTTGGATTCATCATAGGCATGAAACCAAAGCCCGCTTTTTTCATCGCGGGTGTTTTTGCGCATCAGAACCGCCTGTTTGGTGACCAGGTCGAGCAGGTCCGGGCGGTCGAAGCGGGCCCCGTACTCCGCCAGGAGCGGCCCTGCCATATAAAGTCCGTCCAGCCACATCTGATCCGGCAGGTGATTTTTATGCCAGAAACCGTCTTCTTTAGTGCGCGGAATGGCGGCGACATCCTCAATTAAGCTGTCCAGCGCTTTTTTGTAGCGGGGATCGGCAAAATGATCGATCATCGGGAAGAGCAGGATGCCCGGCTGCATATCGTCTAATTCGGCCCGCAGCGCCTCTTTGATTTCCCCTTCGGGACTGATCACGGCGTCCAGCCAGTTTTTAATGTATAAGAGATATTCTTTGTTCTTATTGAGCTTAAAGGTCTGATAGACACCGGAGAGAAAGACCCCCTGGTGATAATGGAAATGTCCTTTCGGCGGCAGGTCCTCGGCGGGATAGGTCCGCATCATGGTATCGACGGCCGCCTCGGCGTAATCCAGCGGAAGCAATAATTCTTTGTCCTTCGGCATAATGTCCCTTTCTGTTCAGGATAAATTTTAAAGCTTGTAACCTTAGTACTTATTATAATAATCATATCAGCCTTTAATTCCTGTTGCCGCAATACCTTCAACCAGATATTTTTGCATCGTAAAGAATATGATGAAAATGGGGACTAATGAGAGAGTTGCCATGGCAAACATAGAGCTCCAGTCAGTTCCGACAGAGGGATCAGAGAACATTTTGAGGGCATAACTCACGGGATAGGTCATCGGATCACTTAGGTAAATTAAAGCCGATAAAAAATCGTCCCACCTCCACATAAAAGAGAAAATAGCAGTGGTAACAAGTGAAGGCTTGATCAAAGGTAAAATTATACGAGGAAAAATTGAATAGATACTGCAGCCGTCGATGGTGGCCGCTTCATCAAGATCTCTGGGAATGCCTTTAATAAACTGTACATTTAAGAAGATAAAAAAGCCCTGTCCAAAAAAATGCGGAATAATAATCGGCAGATAGCCGCCGACCCAACCCATTTTATTGAATAATATGTATTGTGGAATCATGATCATCTGGAAAGGCAGCATCATGGCTAATAGCATACATGAAAACCAGAATCCTCTTAATTTAAATGAACACCGTGCAAATCCGTAGGCTACGATTGAAGATGAAATTACTGCTCCAATTGTAGAAAGTCCGGCAATGATAAAAGAATTTTTAAAAAATATACCAAAATCATACCCTGCGAAACCCTGCCATCCTAACTTATAGTTTTCTAAAGTGAACGGCTCAGGCCACAACTCTTCAGGTCGTTGCAGAAGCTGTATATTTTCTTTGAAAGAACCTAATATCATCCAGAGCAAAGGGTATATCATTACAAAGGCAAATGTCATAGTAAAAAGATGGTATATTATTTTACTTAATATATTAGTTTTTTTCATTGAACGTGCCATTATCAATTCTCCGCTTCATAGTAAACCCAATACTTTTGTGTTTTGAAGAGTATGAAGGTTAAAACACTTAAAATCAGAATCATAAACCAGGCCATGGCGGAACCGTAGCCCATCTTGTTATAGGTAAATGAATTTTGATACATATAGACTGTATAAAATAAGGTGCTGTCACGCGGTTTGCCCTGTGTGATGATGTAGCTTTGCGTAAAGGCCATGAAACCGTTTATAAGCTGATTGATTAAATTAAAAAATATCGTCGGAGTCAGCATCGGCAATGTAATTTTGAAAAAACGCTGAATACCGATGGCTCCGTCAACTTTAGCTGATTCATAAAGCGTGACGGGGATCTGTTTTATACCAGAAAGAAAAATTAACATTGAGGAACCGAATTGCCAAACAGTTAAAATAATCAATGTCCATATTGCTGTACTTTCTCTTCCCAACCAAGGAATGTTAGATGGAATTCCAATACTTTGGAGAATTGAATTAATAACGCCATCACTGGCAAACATTCTCCTCCAAAGAATAGCGACAGCGACTGATGAACCGATGATAGAAGGTAGATAATAGACAGCACGATAAAATCCGGAGAGTTTTGTATTTCGGACGAGTAGTAAAGCAACTAATAAAGCCATTAGAAGTTTTAATGGAACTGAAAATATAACATACTTGAGGGTAACTTTAAAAACTTTCCAAAACTTAGGATCATTGAAGAACATGTTCTTAAAGTTATTAATTCCTATAAATGCAGGTTTTGATAAAATATCGTAATCTGTGAAAGAAAAAACAAATGAAAGGAACATTGGAATAGCCATAAAGGCTAAAAATCCTATAATAAACGGTAGTATAAATACATATCCTGCAATTTCTTGTTTGCCTAAATAATGTCGTAACTTATTTTGCTTTTTCATTCACAAAACCTCCTGTATATAATTTCTCCTGGCGATTTAGGCCAGGAGAAATTTGAAGTCAAGTAATTTTAATTTGACGATTCAAGGATGCTCTTGGACTGATCAACTACATTTTTAGCTGCCTCATCAGCAGTAACTTCTCCGTAACGAAGATCTTCCCCAACTCTGTTTATTAGTTGTTCAATCTCACCTTTTCCGTTAGGATCCGGATCATCAATAGGTGTGGCAACTTTACCGACTTCGTTGATATAGTCAAACACTACTGCAAAAGTCGGATCTACTTCTGCTTTTAAAGCCTCTGCAACTTCTGTATTGATAGGTATTCCTCTTTCAGCTTTCAAGATTTTATTGCATTCAATACTATTGGTGATATAGTCAAGCACTTTAGCCGCTTCTTCTTTGTGATCAGATGTTTCAGCAATGGAGAAGAATTGGCTCGGTTTTAAAAACATTGGCTGAGTTGTTGCGTCGTCATCAATAGGAATCATGGTAATTCCAATATCTCTTCCAGTAGCCTCAGAAATGCTTATATACTGGTTTGAGAAAGAGAAATCATTCCATGTTGTACCATCAATAATCGGTTTTGTTTCGATAACTCCCGGATCTTTTTCTGTAAGGATTTCCGGAGGAATAGCTGATGGAGAATCACTGAATCGTTTTGCTAAGGAATAAAATTTCGTTGAAGAACTATAATCGCCTTCCGCAAATTCTTCAAACATATGAGAGCCACATCCTCTTGTATAAAGCTGCAAAGCGTTTATTCCTGTGTCAAAAAAAGTGAGTTTACCGGTTTTTTCGTAAATTATTTCACTGATTTCATAAAATTCATTCATGGTCATTTGAAGTGGAATAGTAACACCAGCTTCTTCTACAACCGCCTTATCATATGCAAAGCTTGGCGCGTTAGACCCATTACTTAATGCAATGATTTTATCATCGATCTTGCCCGACTCAATAATGCTCTCCGGAACTTTTGAGATGTCAATTGTTCCGTCATCCATAAAAGGTTTTAAATCTGCTAATTGTCCACTGTCGTTATATTGATTTAAGAAACTATAGTCTTGTTGAACGATATCGGGCATGTTACCGCCTGCAGTCATAGCAGCAAGCTTATCCCAATAACCGCCCCAATCTGAAAATTCAGGTTTTATAACTACACCTTCATTTTGTTCCATGTAAAGGTCCAAGGCTCTTTTAGTTACATCATTACGGACTTGATTTCCCCACCAATAAAAGCCTAAAATAATCTCGCTGTTTTCGTTATTGTTATCGTTTTCTGTTTCTTTATTTTCACTAGTTACTTCTGCATCTTCCCCCTGTTTTCCTGAGCTATTTGTTCCATTGTTATTTCCGCATCCAACTACAGTACCGAAAATAAAAATTGTTGAAAAAACAAATGCAAAAATTTTCTTTTTCATTTTTTCCTCCTTTAGAAAATTAATTTCTGACTATAATTTAATTGTATTTTTGCATTATAAAAATTAAAAAAAGCGAGTAAAGTGGTCAAAAAACCGTCTTCTTGTTGAAAAACAATTGACGTAACTTGATTTTCTTTATATAAAAAGCCAGTATTGTGTTTGAACTATTCATTTCGCTTAAATAAATGAGTGTGCCCATTTTATGAAAAATAAATTTAAGAAATTCCATTCTCGAATCGATAATTTTATTCACGGCTTCTCACTTTACCGAAAACTTATTATTACATTACTATGTGTTTTTTTATTATTATTATTTGTTTTTCTAATCTCTCTTAATTTAATGTTATTAAAATACGATCACACACTTTACGAAACTAATGCGGCCTTGTTACGGAATGTAGTAAGCAGAATAGAAACGGAATTTAAAGATTTGGAAGATCTATCTTTTAGTTTCTTATCAGATTCTGAAGTTCAGGAATCATTAATCAAATTAAAATATGAAGATAATCAATATGAAATATCGAAATTAAGAAAAAGATTATATAGTGCCTTAACTTCTTATGTGATCAAAAACAATTATGTTGAGTCAATTCATCTGTATTTAAATGAGCAGGATAATTTTTCTCTGGGGAATAATCATGATTATCGTAATTACATATCTGAAAATTTAATCAAAAGAACTCAATCTGCACGAGGACAAGTTATTTGGGATAAAGCAGGAAAAAATCCGGATTATTATCTATTAGGGCGTCAGATTCTACAAATTAAATATCTGACTTTGGATGAGTTAGCGCAGGTGTATGTAGTTTTTAATATCAATAATCTTATACAAGATACCCTGAAAGAAACTGGTTTTGATGAATCAGGTGCAGATTTCCTCTTATTAAATGATCAAGAAATTTTGTATCCACCCGATTTTAGAAATAGTCGATTTACTGTTTCTTTAAATAATAATTTTGAAATACAAACTTTGCATGATGAAAAAATATTTATTAGTCAAGCATATAGTTCAGAATATGGATTCAGATGTATTTATCTGCAAAATTATAATCAGATTTTCAAAGATATCCAACGGGCAAGACATCTGTGTATAGTTGCAGTTTTCATTTTTAGTGTTCTTTTACTAATCGTATTGCGGCGGCAGATCAAAAAAGTGTTCCGTCATCTGGATTATCTTCTGATGAAAATTAAGCATTTCGGCAAAACAGAGGAAGATCTCCCCGTCATTTATGATTATTCGCAGCGTCAGGACGAAATAGGATTGATTCATCAACATTTTGATGAAATGACGGAGAGTGTCCGGAGATTAAAGAACGAGAACTATGAAAAGGAAATTCTTCTAAAAGATACAAAAATCAGGATGCTGCAGCAGCAGATTAATCCGCACTTCCTTTACAATACATTAGACACGATCAATTGGCGGGCTCAGCAATACGGGATTGATGAGATCGCGACAATGAGCCGGGCTTTGGCCCATTTGTTCCGGACAGCGGTAAGCGGACCTGGGGAACTGATCAGCCTCAAACAGGAACTGGCCATCCTGGACAGTTATCTGGCTATTCAGAAGATACGTTTCGGTGACCGCTTTGAATTCATAGCGACGATCGATCCTGACCTTGAGAATCTTTTAGTTCCGAAATTATGTATTCAGCCGCTGGTAGAAAATGCACTTAAATATACCCTTGACTACACCATGGAAGATTGCAGCATCTACTTAGATATCAAAGATAAGGGAGATCATTTTGTCATTATCGTTTCGAATACCGGTTCACAGTTTGAAGATGATATCCTGCAAAAACTTCGGGATAAGAGTTTTGAAGCAAACGGATCCGGCATCGGCCTGATGAATATCGATGATCGGCTGCGCCTTCTTTTTGGTGAAGATTACGGCCTTGAAATTTATAACTATGAAGAGCGGGCCACAATAAAACTGAAAATTCCCAAAGATAGAAGCGGAGAAAAAGCTGATGGATAAGCTGAGACTGCTGATTGTAGATGACGAATTTATCATCCGTGACGCCTTATCAAAAATGATTGACTATGAAGCCTATGGTTATGAGCTTGTGGGCAGCGCAAAAAACGGGATGGAAGCACTGAATCTTTTAAATGATGAATATCCCGATGTGGTGATTACCGATATTCGCATGCCTGTTCTGAGCGGACTTGAATTGATTGAACGTGCACAAGGCATGGATAACACGATCGATTTTATCGTGCTTTCCGGCTACGATGAGTTTGAATATGCCCGGCAGGCCATGCGCTACGGTGTGCGACATTATCTTCTGAAACCTACTTCCAAGGAGGAGCTGATTGAAAGCCTGACGGCCATTCGTCAGGATATTGCAGCACGCCGGGAAAAAGAAGATTCACATCAAGGTGAGCAGAATAGGGAACTGCTCTCCTTTTACCAGCAGGCTTTTTTAATGGAGGGTTTGGAGACACGCAGTGCGTTTCCGGATGTTTTTCATAAATATAGTCACATTTTGCAAGCGGGTGAAAAAACAAAGATACTCTGTGTCCTTTCCGATTTGAAAAATATTGCAGACACAGATTTTCCGCAGCAGCTGATGCATTTTCTGCAGGCAAATGAGAGCATAGCGGACTTCCCGCTGATGGCAGTACGCGATAAAATTTTCTTTTTAAGTCCGGCAGCGATGCTGTCGATGCAGGCGGCACTGGAGGAACGGCTTTATAAAGTTTTATCCGGCCACAGCTGCTGCCGGGGGCTGACCGTGGAATTTTTACGCTTTGAAGAAGAAAAAGCGCTTTTCCGGAAGCTCTTGGAGCAATTAGCGCCTTATTCCGATATATTGCTTGTGTTTCGGGAGAAAAAAACTTTTATCCGAAATTCTTTATATTCTCCGGGTAAGCTGCGAAATGTGCTGGAGCGTTTAAATCCGTTAGATGCGGAAGAGGATTTTGCCGAAATCTGCCGGGAGATTTTTCCGGACGCCATGAATTTACAGACAGCTAAAACGCTGGCTGTCAGCCTTTATACCGGCCTCGCGGAATCAGATGCTGCTTATGAAAGCCGGGTGATGCTCGGCTATCAGCGTATAGTCAGCTGTACGGATCTCGCGGCTCTCAGAGATGTTTTTTCACAGCTTTTGCTGCTTCCTCACAGCCAAAGACGTGAGTTAAGTCCTGTTCAGCAGCTCAAATATTATGTGACCCGTAACTTGCAAGATGAGAATTTATCCATCTCAGTAAGCAATTCATCCGGGAAGAGGGAGTCCGTTTTTCGGAATACCTGACTTCACTGCGCATGGAAGAAGCGATCCGTCTGATGAAGGTCTATAAAAAAGATAATATTAAGGATATCGCCGCACTCGTGGGTTTCGGAAATAATCCGAATTATTTCAGCCAGGTCTTTAAAAAATACACGGGAATGAGCCCGAGTAAATATATGAAAGCTGAAGGAGACAAGTAATAGAACAGTCTCCCGAATCCTTCTTTCCCGAGCCTCACAAAGCCTTCCCGGAGCGGGCAAATCCTGCGGGCGGAGGGCTTTTCTTCGGAAGAAATTTGCACAATGGTATGTTAGAATTAATTAGACGCTCGGCGGGAGTCGGGGAAAGCCACTTAGCCGGCGTTTTATTTTTAGCGGGAGGACAGGCCCAGGTGAAAAAAATTTGCGAGGTACTGGCAAAGACGAAACTCTTCGAGAGCATAGATCACAGCACTTTTCAGCCGTACTGTGCCAGGTCGACGATACGTCTGTTCTGGAAAGGCGAAATTGTCGTGAACGAGGGGGACCGCTGTGACGGCGTGTTTACCGTTGTTTCAGGCACTTTGGCCGTGCAGAAGTATGCGGCCGACGGCGAGTATGTCACCTTGAACCTTCTAGAGGCGGGGGACAGCTTCGGCGAAGAATTCTTTTTCGGCAGTCAGAGGGAATACACCTATTCGGTGGAGGCGGTAGCCAATGCCCAGGTGATTCAGGTCCCGCGGGATGCCATCATGATCATGCTCGATAATGACGAGGAACTGCGCTTGAATTTTATGCGTGACCTCTCGGATAAACTGCTTGAACAATATGTTCGTATCAATACATTATCCCAGCGTAATCTCCGCCTGAAAATTACACGTTATCTGCTTGAACTTTATTACGAAAATCAGGAGGACGAAGACCGGCGCTACGGCCATATGCAGAAGAAAGCCAAAGAAGTAACGCCTTCGGTTGAGCTGCCGGTTTCCAAAGAAGTGGCCGCGAAGCTTTTGGCCATGCCGCGTCCTTCCTTTTCGCGCGAGCTGGTGCGTATGGAAAAAGAAGGCCTGATCCGGGTGAACGGCCGGGTCATCTGGCTGACGAATTTACCTGCTCTTGAACTGGACGGTGAGCTTGAGGAATTGGAGGGCTTGTAGAGCGGAGGAACGAAGTGCAGGCGTTATTTCAGATCTTTGCGGTAGGCAGCGGCTTTAACGATTTTTTTGACGATCTCATCAGTGAGCTTCGCAACGGACTGCTTCTTTTCAGCAGCCCTTGGGATATCTTTGTTTCTATCCTGGATATCGGCGTGACGACACTGGCGCTTTATTATATCTTGAAACTTCTCAGTGAGACCCGGGCCTGGCAGCTTCTGAAAGGCTTGCTCTGGCTCTTTTTGTTTACCGTGATTGCCGGGGCTTTGGGGCTTTCGACCATCAGTTTTGTGCTGGTGAATTCGGTCTCGGTCTTGGCCTTAGGTTTAGTGGTCATTTTTCAGCCGGAATTGCGGCGTGCCCTGGAATCGGTGGGGCGAAATTCCTCGGTCTTTTTTACACAGCGGGATGAGGAAGACGGAAACGGCAAGCTTATTCACAATATTATCGAATCCATCGTCGTGGCCTGTGAGACCATGGCGGAAGAATATACCGGTGCCCTGATTATTATTGAACGGCAGACCAAACTCGGCGACCTGATTGAGTCGGGGACGGCGGTCATTGTGGATGCCGAACTGACCTCGGCGGCACTGCGGCAGATTTTCTACAAAAATTCGCCCATGCACGACGGCGCGGTCATTATCCGGCAGGGGCGCATTTATGCGACGCGTGTGCACGTGCCCCTGAGCGACAGCTATCAGCTGAGGCGGGAACTCGGTACCCGCCACCGTGCGGCGATCGGAGTCAGCGAAATCGGGGATGCCATTTCCATTGTGGTCTCCGAAGAACGCGGGACCATTTCCATTGCCGTGCACGGCAGGCTCTATACCTTGGAAAACGGCGACGCGCTGCGGACGGTTCTGCACCGGCTTTTGGGCGTGCGGGAAACCAAGGGGGAACAGACCCTTCCCAGACGCCTGCGCAAGGTGCTGCGTTTTGACCGGACGCAGAACCTGGTGGAGCA
>CALLQJ010000371.1 GCA_938014865.1 uncultured Fastidiosipila sp. | reverse complement strand
TAAGATATTGCCGGGCGCCGCTTCGACAATGCGCTTTTGCGCCTCGGTCATGCGTATGCCGGATCCGGATGCCGGAGAAGCCGCTTCATCCGCCGTCCTCACTCTGTCTTCTTTTCGCTTTTCTGCTTCACTCATCCTCTTCTCCTTCCGAAGCTTCCGCCTCCAGCAGGATATTCATATTGTCCTTCAGACGGAAGGCCGCTTTTTCAGCCAGGCCTTTGCGGACGACCAGTTCTTTGACGCCGGGAAGCTTTTTATACGCGATCTCCCCGCGGCTTTCCGCACATAATGTTTTATAGTCACAGTAGCGGCAAGGTGCCTGCGGACCTGTACTGCGCGGTTCTGCCGAAAAGTCGCCGCTTCGGATCCTGCCGGCATAGTCTCCCGCGAGCTGCAAGCTGCGTTTCCGCAAGACTTTGAGAAGCGGGTAATCTAAATCTATGCTGCTCAAAGCCAAGGCTTTCTGCTCTTCTTTTTCAATTTCGGCCGCTGTCATATCTTTCGGAATATCGTTGCGGAATACAGAAGCATTCAAGGGGGCATAAGCTGCATCAGTGGCCAGAACACCTTCCGGGCTCAAGGCCTCAAAGGCCTCCAGATAAATCGGCAGTTGCAGGTCAAGGCCGTGGTATAAGTCATCGTAAGACACTCTTTTGCTGCCGGTTTTATAGTCAATCATGCGGGCTGAGCGCCCGGTCTCGTCGCCTGCGGCCATATCCACCCGGTCAATGCGTCCTCTGAAGCGGATGCTGCCGCCGCCGGGCAGCGTATAAATAAAAGGTTTATTCACTTCCGGTCCGAAAATCCACTCCGCCGACACAGGATTCCAGGCCGTTTTTCCGGCACTTAATTCGGAAAAAAGCATGCGTTCACTCTCATAAGCGGCTTTCATTGCCTTATAACGAACCCCGAAAGCTTCGCCTTCTTCCCAAAACAAAGCCAGACCCGGATCACTTTGCAGCGCTTGTGCAAAAAGATCCTCCACGGATGCCCGGCCGACCTCTGCTTTAAGCGTTTGTATAATTTCCGCCCGTTCCTCTGCCGACGACGCGGCGCGCAGATCATCCTGCCAGCTTTCTTGGGAAAGTTCCAGCACCTTATGCAGCAAGGTCCCGTAAGCGGCCGCTTCCGGCCGCCAGATCTCCCGCGGCTCCAGACCTAAAATATAACGGGCGAAAAAAGAAAAAGGACAAGCCGCGTAGCGCTCCAGACGCGAAATGGACCAGGTGCTTTCCCGGCCCGTCATCGCCGTGCTGAGTGCAGACGGAATGATGAGTTTTCCGGACAGCGTCATCTCACGTGCGGGCGCTTCTGCCAGCTGCAGCAGGCTGCGCCGCTTTTCATCCGAAGCCAGATAACGTTCAAGCGCCGCTCCGTCTTCATCTGAAGACAGACGCCCGTCTTCCTGCTTCCCGCGCTGATAGGCATAAGCCCGGCTTATCTCTGCCAGGAGCGGGTCGCGCAGAGAGAATGGTTCAGGATGCGGCAAAAGCCTGAGCTCTCGTCTTTTTGCAAGCGTCAGGATCAGCGGGGAAAGTTCCGCTTCCTGACCCGCAAAACTTATATAGACCTCTTTTTCCGGAAGACGCAGCAAAGAATAAAGATGCGAGGCATCGGCATAGATACGCTGTTCGGCCGTATCGGGAAAGGACTTCGCCAAATAGCTGCTGATGCGTTCCCGGTCCGGGGCATGAAATAAACCGCTGCCGAAGCCTTTGCCCGGCAGGCTGTCCGCTTTGGCTCCGAGAATAAAGATATAGTCACAGTCTTCCTGAGCCAGCTGATTTAAAGAGCCTAAAATGATCTGATTTCCGCCGGCCGGAATTCTCCGCTTTCCGCCCAGGGCGAACGCTTCTTCGTAATAGTAAAGAAAATCATCAATCGGCAGACGCCCGTCTTCTTTGCAGCCCGCGAAGGCCGCTAAAAGATCCAGAGCCAGATTCCAGCTCTTGCTTTCATACTCCGCCTCATCACGCATGTTTTTATCCAAGAGTTCAGCCTGCAGCGCTTCCAGCTTCGACTCAGTCCGGCTGCGCTCGAAAAAATCCAAAAGCGCCAGAGAAAATTCCCGGGCGCTGCGCTGCCTGCGGGTATAATCATAAAGCTGCTTTACATCTGTCAGAGCCTGATCCCGCAGTCTGAGGGCCGCAGCCGCCGTTTTTT
>CALLQJ010000370.1 GCA_938014865.1 uncultured Fastidiosipila sp. | reverse complement strand
ACGGTACAGATCGTCCAGGCGGGTCAAAGAATCCGCTTCTTTTATCTGCGCAAAGAGCTTTTGATTCTTTATACCCTGCTCTTCTAAAAGATGCAGAATCTCTTCCCGTCTGCTTTCCAGCTGCTTGAGCGAGTGAATCTTCCGCTCCAGTACGCGCAGGGTCTGATCGTCGAGATTGCCCGTCATGTCTTTTCTGTAGCGGGCAATAAAGGGGACGGTATTCCCGGCGTCTAAAAGCGCCAGAACCGCCTCGGCTTGTTCTTCCCGGATGCCGATTTCGGTGGCAGCGGCTGCTAAATTAAGGGACATCATTCGAGCTCCCCTTTGTAATTCAGAATACCGCCGCTGTCAAAAACCAGCTCAAAGCCTTTTCCAGCGATGGTCTTGGCTGCAGAGGCCGAACGCTTCCCGCTCCGGCAGTAAACGATCAGAATATCTTCCGGCCCCGCAAAATCAGAAATTTCCTGCTCAATACGGTCAAGCGGCAGCAGTTCTGCTCCGGGCACATGGCCTCCCCGGTACTCGTCCTCGCTTCTCACATCAATCAGCCGGACACGTTCCGGAAGATGCAGGCGAAGGGCCGCCGTCTGATCCCAGGTAATTTTCACAGGACCCGGTGCATCGGAAATTTTCCGGATCAGCACGGCATCCCCTTGAGGCGGTGCTGTTTCCCGCAGCATCTCGTTGATTTCCGCTTCCCAAAGCGAAAAAAGCTCCGGTGTCTCGCTGTCTTCCGGAAAGCTTAGAGTAATCAATTCCCCCTCCGGGAGCCGTTTATTGCCTTTTTTGACATAAAAGGACGATCCGCCCAGCGCAATGATCTCACATTTAAAGCTGCCTTTTGCTCCGGCAGGCGCAGCGTTCTTTTGACAGGCCGCAAGTCCTGCCGCCAGAACGGCGGCGGCAGCCGTTAAGCCGAGTATCTTTTTTAACATAGTTCCTCCGTTCCCGGGATCCGATCCCGCTGCTTATTATTTTACACATCTCTCCTCTGCAAAGCTGTACAGGCACTCAGAAGAGAATCAAAAGAAAAAAACCACCCCGCAGCCCCGGCCTTCAGCGCCGGCCGCTGCGGGATGGTTCTTTTTATTAAATCTCAGAATCAGCGGAAGAGATCCAGGAAGCGATCCCAGAATGTCTTATCTTCTTCGGCTGTTTCCTCCGTCTTCTCGGCTTCTTCCTTTTCGACGGCCTGCGTCATGATCACAAACTGCACATGCTCCGCATCGCCGTTTTCGGCAGAAGCAAAGGACGGCTGCGGGCCTTCGAGCATCTGATAATCTTCCAAAAGCTCATCCATCATTTCGACGAGATTTTCATCCAT
>CALLQJ010000369.1 GCA_938014865.1 uncultured Fastidiosipila sp. | reverse complement strand
GTGCGGGAAGCACCGAGGGCTAAGGAACCGAGTTCAAGATTTTTATCGACGGCGGAAATGGCCGTAATCGACATGGCCGTAATGGTCGGGAAAATCATAATGGCCAGAAGGATCGAAACGGTCAGAAGGGAGTTGCCGCCGAAGGTGCTTTTGCCGAAGACTCCGGCTAAAGAATCGACCAGACTTGTAATTTTCCCGGCGGCAAAGACGCCGTAAACAACCGAAGGAATCGCCGCGAGCAGTTCCACAATGGTCGTAAAGACGACCCGCAGTCTTTTCGGGGCAATTTTGACGATAAAAAGCGCAGTCAAAACGGAGGTCGGAAAGGCCACCAGTGCCGCCAGGAAAGCGGATATAAGTGTATTGACAATGATAAAAAGCACGCCGTAGACCGGAGGTTTCTGATCGGAACGCCAGGCCATGCCGGAAAGAAATTTTCCGACATTCTGCTGCTGCTCACCGTATGAGGGCAAAAAAGGCATGATTCCTTTTCCGCCGACAAAGATGAAAATGATGAGAATCATCAGCGCGGACAGCAGCCCGCAAAAAGCGAAGAGCCCCCGGAAGAAACGATCGCGTCGTTCTCGTCGTTTGATGGCTTCGATCTTGATATGATCCCGCACATTTTTCATGCGCTTGTCCTTTCTGCATATCAGGCTGCGGTCCGAAACGGTCTCAGCCCGGACAGGACGCAAGGGCGCAGCTTAAAACCTAAGCCGGCCCTTCGCCTGAAACTTGCTTCTTGCTCTTATTCTATTTTACTTTACTTCGGACCAGTCTGTAATTTTGCCGGTGAAGATGCCTTTGACCTGATCAACCGAGAGGGATTGGATGTCGTTCGAAGCTTCTACCGCAACAACCACTGCATCCTGGCAGTACACACCGCTCATCATGCCGTCGTCAACGGTTTCTTCCGGTTTGAAATCACGGGAAGCAAAGCCGATGTCGATCGCGTTCGCGCTGTCTTTTTCTTCGCCTAAGACTCTCTTGAAGCCGTCACCGGAACCGGAATGGTTCATGACAAACTGGAAGTTGCCGGCTTCGGGCTGGAAGGCTTCGAGGGCTGCTTTAACGGTCTTCTCAACAGAAGTGGAACCGCCTGTACGAAGGGTCAGACCGGAGTTGTCCTGATCAACGACCGGGTGATTGGCTTTGAGTTCGCTCCAAGGGGTACCGGCGTCTACGTCAACGATGCCGCCTTCGGAAGAGACGATCTCACGGCCTTCTTTGGAGTTTTCCAGATAGTCGATAAAGGCTGCGACCAAAGCTTTGGTGTCATCATTTTCGAAATCATCTTCCGCACGGGTCACGTACGTAAAGGGACGTTTCAGCGTATAGCTGCCGTCAAGAACCGTATCCACTTCGGGAACAACGCCGTCAAGCGCAACTTTCTTAATATTGTTGGCCTCAAAGTCGGTGGTCATCGACACATAGCCGATCGCCTGTTCGTCCTGGCCGATTTTCGTGGCCATGTCACCGTTGCCGGAGGTCTCGGCTGCCTGATCGGTCAGCTCGCCTTCAAAACCGACGAGTTCTTCGAACGCGGCACGTGTACCGGAGCTTGAGTCACGGCTGTAAACATTAATCTTGGCCGCAGCACCGCCGGAACTTTTTTCTTCCGTCTCTTTTTCTGTTTCTTTCTCTGTCTCTTTTTCAGTTTCTTTTTCTGTTTCTTTCTCTTTAGCTTCCGTCTTGGTCGGATTGTCTTTGCCGTTTTCGCCGGACGAATTGCTGCCGCAGGACGCTAAACGACTTGTCCCCACAAGGCCAAAAAGCATTACCGTCAAAACTTTTTTCATACTTTTCATTTTTTACAAACTCCTCTGTTTCTAAACTTGAGATTTATGTGTTTCTCTAAATGCCCACAGCTCAAAACCTACGCTTCAAGCGCTGCATTTATGCTTTGAGTCTAGGAGGGCAATGTAAAGATCAGGTTAAACGCAGTTTAAAATCTCTTTATTTTCGCCCGGGCGGGGCTTTTTTGACTTTTTATACGACTTCCGGCGGCTTTTTGTTATTATTATTCGTAATATGTATAGGACGAGGTCGGAAAATGAAACTTTCATTGCTGATACCTTTTTACAATGAAGAAGAACAGCTGCGTGAAACGCTGGCGGCGGTGCGTCCCGTCCTGGCCCGGCACAGCGACGATTATGAAATTATTGCCGTCGACGACGGCTCTGAGGACAGGACCTGGGCGCTTCTGAGCGAGGAAGCGGCGGCGGATCCGCATCTTCATGCCATCCGCTTTTCCCGCAACTTCGGAAAAGAAGCGGCCATCTGTGCTGCCATGGAGCATGTGGACGGGGACGCGGCCATCCTGATGGACGGCGACCTGCAGCATCCGCCCCGCTACATCCCGGAAATGATCCGGCTCTGGCAGGAAGAAGGCTACGATGTGGTGGAAGGCGTCAAGATCTCCCGCGGGCAGGAAAGCAAAATTTACCGCTGGGTGGCTTCGCTTTTCTATAAATCCTTTACCCGTTTAAGCGGGGTGGACATGGACAATGCCTCGGATTTTAAGCTTTTGGACCGGCAGGTGGTCGATGCCTGGAACGCACTCGGCGAGCACAATACCTTTTTCCGGGGCCTCTCGGCCTGGCTCGGCTTCAAGCGCTGTGAGCTGCCCTTTAAGGTCGATCCGCGAGAACACGGCAAATCCAAGTGGAGCCTGGCCGGGCTCTGGCGGCTCAGCATGAATGCGCTGACCTCCTTTTCTTCCGTGCCTTTAAGTTTTATTACGGGGATCGGCCTGCTCTTTTTGCTTTTGGCTCTGGTGATCGGCATTATTACCCTGGTCCGCTACTTTGCCGGGACCGCGATGGAGGGCTTTACGACCGTTATTTTATTAAATCTGATTGTCGGCGGGGCGACGATGATCAGCCTGGGCCTGATCGGGATCTATATTTCCCGGATCTATGATGAGGTCAAGGGCCGTCCGCGCTATCTGAAAATGGAGGAAATCAATCCGCATCCCTTAAGGCATCAAAAGCACGATGACAAAACGCAGGACCATACAGAGGACAGCGCCCCGGAACCTGCGGATGAGGCGCCATCTGAAGAGGCGTAAGAAAGACGGAGACCATGCCGGCCATTTTGTATTTATGCATTGCTTATCTGACGGGACGCCGGATGCGTCTTGAGGCCGTCCCTTTTCGTTTCGGGACCGTGCCGGCGGACAGAACGGGAAAAGGGCCTTCGCCGAAGCCTTTGCACGAGGGTTTCCTGCTGTTTCCGCTTGATCTCCTCAGCGGGGCGACGGTCCTGACGTCTGCGCTTTATATTCATTCTTATATAAGAGAATACTTTATACGGCAGGAGATCTTCCCTTATCTGCGGAATCTGCTGCCGAAATTCCTGCCCTTCCTGCAAAAGGGCGAGGGAATCTTTGTTTTAACGGCGGCCTTTCTCACGGGGCAGGGCTTGTGTTTGTTATTGCGCCTGAGCCGCCGGGGAAAAGGGGCAAAAGCGGAGCGCCTGCCTTTTACCTTATGGACCGGCGGACGCCTGCTGCTGACGGCGGCGGGGCTTTTGCTCCTGCTTTTGGGCTTTTTCTTTCTGCCCCTGCTTTGGATTTTATACAGCATCGGGCGTTATCTTTATTTCAGGCTCTTTCGCGGGATGCTTAAACTGAGCCGGCCGGAGCGTTTTGAAAGGCCGCGGCAGATTCTTTTTATGGGCCTGATGATGGTATTAGCCCTGCTTTGGGCGGCCTTTTTGGTCTGGCCGACTTTTCATCTGGAAAACGGAGCGGCCTTGGCGGGGGTGACGGTCTTCAGTGATCTCGCCCCGCATACGGCCCTTACGCGCAGCTTCGGGGTCGGGGATAATATCCCGGCGCAGTATCCGCATTTCAGCGGGGCGGGCATGCGCTACCATTTTTTCTTTTATTTTTTGACGGGCCTTTTGAACCTGCTGGGCCTGCCTTTGGATTGGGCGCTGAATCTGCCCTCTATGCTGGGCAGCCTGGCCTTTATGCAGGCGCTGGGCTATGCGGCGTACCGCCTGAGCGGCCGGCGGGCGGCCTGGCCTTTGAGCTTCTTGCTTTTTGCCTTCCGCAGTTCCTTCAGCGGCTATTACCTGCTGTTTGAAAAGATGCGGGACGGCTTAAGTTTTTCAGAGGCACTCCGGGCGCTTCACGGGGCGGCGCACTATGCGGGGCCGCTCTTGCATGATGACTGGGGCCTTTATAACCTTAATGTCTATGCCAATCAGCGGCACTTGGTCTGGGGGCTGGCCCTGGTGCTTTATCTGCTTTTTTGCTTTTACCGTCTGCTCCCGGCCGATGCAAGCCTGAAATATTTCTTCCGCAAGGCCTCGTGGACGAGAGGCAGCGGTTCAATCTCGCTTCTTTACCTTTTCTTTTTGACCTTTCCCTTGGCCTTCTGGCACGGCTCGGCGGCGATCTGTCTGCTCCTGATCGCGGGCTTTTTTGCCTTATTTGCCCAAGAAAAGCTTACGTTTTTCTTTGCGGGGCTGTCGACGGTGACGGGGGCCTTTGCCTTCGGGCGTTTTTTAGCGGACGGAAGCGGAGGAGGGCTTCTGCCGGATTCGATTTGGCATTGGGGCTATACCCTGGAGGATCCGGGATTCGTGCAGGTCCTGAAGTTTTTGATCACGCTTTTCGGGCCGGCTTTTTTCCTGATGCTGCTCATTCCCTTTGCGGAAAAAGAGCGGAAACGAAAAATTGCGGCGGCCGGGCTTTTTCTGCCTTCGCTTTTTGCCCTGACGGTATCCCTGACCCCGGATGTGACGGTGAATCATAAGTTTTTTATGATGAGCGGGCTTTTCTTTCTGCCCTTTATCGCTGCTTTTCTGCTCCGGATTTTTTACGGAAAAAAGCTTATTTTCCTGCGGCGGGCGGCCGTTATAATCCTGCTCTTATTTTTGACCTTTACGGGTCTGACGGACTTTTGGGCCTATAAAAACCAGAGCCGGATCTATGTGCGGGCGGAGACGGACAGTGCTTTTACGGACTGGATTTACGAGCATACGGACCCCGGCGAGATCAGCCTGACCCCGCCCTGGTCCTATCATGCGTATTTTCTCTGCGGACGGCAGAGTTTTTACGGGCATGCCTATTATGCGGCCTCGGCGGGCTATGCGACGGAGGAGCGTCTGGAAGACATCCGCGCCTTTTTAGAAGCGCCGCCCGGCAGCGACAAACAATTAAAAGATTTCGTGAAAAATTACGGGCTGCGCTACCTGATGATTGATGACGGCTGGCGCGCCCGCGAGGATTATTTTATTAATGAGGAGGGGCTGGCTGCTGTCTTTCCTGAAATTGCCCGTTTTCCCGAAGCGGACAATCTTCGGATTTACGATCTGCAGCCGGAGAAAAGCTGAGGCTCAGTACATGCCGATGGCTTTTTCCACCCGCAGAATGAAGGGGTGGGGGAAAATTCTCGAAATAAAGCGAATGAGCTTGGCGGCAAAACAGTAAAGGGAAATATCTTTGCCTCGGTTCACGCGGCGCAGCGCCTTAGCCGCGACTTTTTCGACGGGTTCAATCCCGATTTTTTTGATGGAGGAACTTTCTTCCGGCATGCCGGCCCGCTTGAAGAATTCGGTTTCCATCGGATTGGGGCAGACGGCACAGACGGTAATCTTACGGGGTTTAAGTTCCGCATTGAGGGCGCGGGAATAGCTCAGGACATAGGCTTTGCTCGCGGCATAGACGGCAAAATTCGGCTGAGGCAGGAAGGCTGCCACCGAGGCGATATTCAGAATACGGCCGCCGTTTTGAATCTTGGGAAGAGCCATGGAACAAAGCCGGGTCAGCGATTCACAGTTCAGCCGGATCATGCCGGCATTCTGTTCTTCGCCTAAGGCCTCGGCCGGGCCGAGTTTGCCGTAGCCGGCCGAATTCACGAGGGTATCCATTTGCCCTTCCGCCGTCCGGATTTCTTCGCCGAGCCTTTTGAGAAAGACCGGGTCCGAGAGATCTCCCGCCAGAATCCGGGCGGGGGTCTTCAGCTCGCCGGCTAAGCGTTCCAGCCGTTCTTTGCGGCGGGCAATCAGCCAGATTTCATCCGCGCGTCCTTCTTTATCCAGTAAACGGGCCAGCTCGGCGCCCAGGCCGGATGAGGCACCGGTTACGATCGTGAACAGCTTTGCTTCTTTGCTCATGGAAAACTCCTTCTTCGTCTGAGGGCTCTTCTGCGGATGCATCCTCTCTGCGGACGGATTTTTGCTTTTTTGCCGGCGGAATTTATGCCCTCAGCGGAACTGCGGGTAAAATTCGGCGAGCAGGGGGCGGAAATCATCTTTTGCATTGTGTAAGTGCACATGCGGCTTATGGCTGCCGTGATAATCGGAACCGGCGGTCGGCAGCAAGTCGAGCTCTGCGCCGATGCGGGCGAGGATGCGGCTTTCCGCTTCGCTTGTCTCCCCGTGAATCACTTCCACGCCCTGGAGGCCGGCGTCTTTGAGTTCACGCAGTTTATCCTTTACGCCCGACGGGCCGGCGGCTTCTTCTCCGCGCAGCCAGCCGCGGTAAATGGCGGGATGGGCCAGAACCGGAACCCCGCCGCTTTTGATGACCTGATCAACCGCGTCTTTGACGTCCGGCAGCTCGCGTTCGGCATAACAAGGCTTGCCTTCGCCGAGGAAGCGATCAAAGGCTTCGTTCACCGAGGTGACATAGCCTTTGCGGATCATGATCTGGGCCATATGGAGCCTGCCGACCACAAATCCGCCTTCGTTGGACAGTTCCTTATACGTGATCTTCATGCCGTTTTCCTGCGCCTTTTTGCACAATTTTCGATTGCGGGCCTCGCGGTCCTTGCGCCGCTCTTCCAGATAGCCGTCCAGACAGCGGATGAGACCGGCGGGATAATAGCCCAGAAGATGGACTTCCTGCCCCTTGAAATCGGCACTGATTTCCACCCCGGGGATAAAGCCCGGAAGGCTCACCGCGAGCTGGCTTAATTTTTCAAAGACCATGCTGACGGCTTCAATGCCGGCGATCGTGTCATGGTCGGTAAGTGCAAAGGTCTTGAGCCGGTTGCGCAGGACTTCCTGCAGCAGCTGCGGCGGCGAGGTTTTGCCGTCCGAGACATTGCTGTGGGTGTGAAGGTCAACAGCCCCCTTCAGCATCGCCTCTTCCAAAAGCTCCAAGGATTTTTCATTGCTTGCCTTGGCCTTTTCCGGATCACAGGATTGATTTTTTTCATAATTCCATATTTTGCTGCGCATAGCTGCCTCCCGCTTCACGATGAAGGGCCCGAAACGGCGCACACTCCGCAAGGCCCTCAAAAACCTGAGTTCTTATTATCATAACTTATTTCATGTATTTATTTTATATCTCTCTCAGCGGCCTGTAACGCTCTGTAACGGCCTGACGGAAAAAAGCCGTCCCGGTTTCCCGAAACGGCCCTTTCCTATTTGAATTTCTCTTCTTATTCTTCTTCTTCTGCCTGAGCCTCTGCAATTACGCGTTCGGCCATCTGCGGCTGCATCTGTTCGTAACGGGCAAATTCCATATCGTACCAGCCCGTTCCCTGCGTCATCGCCCGGAGGTCCGTGGCATAACGGAGCATTTCCGCCAGAGGAATCTCCGCATTCACAATGCTCATGCCCGACTTGGAGTCGATGCCCAGGATCCGGCCGCGGCGTTTATTGATGTCGCTCATGATGCTGCCCATTTCGCTTTCGGGCACATGGATTTCGACATGATAAACAGGTTCCATCAGGACCGGCGAGGCCTGCGGAATGCCCTCTTTATACGCGAGCGAAGCGGCCACTTTAAAGGCCATCTCCGAGGAGTCCACATCATGGTAGGTCCCGTCGACGAGGGTCGCTTTCAGACCGACCACGGGGTAGCCTGCCAGGACGCCTTTCTGCACCGCTTCCTGCAGTCCTTTTTCAACCGCCGGGAAGTAGGATTTCGGCACGGCGCCGCCGAAGACGTCTTCTTCAAAGACCAGTTCTTCGGAATCCGTCGGCTCAAAGACAATCCAGACATCGCCGTACTGGCCGTGGCCGCCG
>CALLQJ010000368.1 GCA_938014865.1 uncultured Fastidiosipila sp. | reverse complement strand
CAAATTCGACGTCGTCATTCAGTTCATCTTTGAGTGCTTTGATCGCTACAATGTGGCCGCTGTGAATATCTTCCGCTTTATAGACTCTGGCCATGCCGCCTTGTCCGGCGAGTGCCAGTATTTTATATCTGTGATTAAGGATCGTTCCTTCTTTGATCAGCATTTTTTCAGAATCCTCCGTTTAAAAAGCCGATAATAACCGTTACGTTATCCGGAGCTCCCCGCCTTAGTGTCAAGTCGATAAAATCCGCCGCCGCCCGGTTGACATCCGGTGCCGCGGTCAGAATTTCTTTAATTTCGGCCGGAGAAATAACATCATATAAGCCGTCTGTGCAGAATAAGACTTTATCCTGCGGTCTTAATTCATAGATTTTTAAATCAGGATCGAGTTTTTCGGGAACACCTAATGCTTTGATCAGGACGCTGCGCTGCGGATGTACGGCCGCTTCCTCCCGGCTGATATCACCGCGGTCCACCAGGGTCTGTACATAGGTGTGGTCCCGGGTAAGCTGCATGAGTCTGCCCTGCCGCAGGATGTAGGCACGGGTATCCCCGACATGGCCGATATAAAGTTTATGTCCGATAATAAGACCCGCAGTAAGCGTGGTGCCCATGCCCGTTTTCTGCGGAGATGAGCGGGACTCCAGCTCCACGTGAACATTTGCCGTTTCACAGGCATCTTCTAGCAATTCAAGAATTTCCCGGTCCTTCAGGCCAGGCCGAAAACGCTCTTCAATCAGACGTCCGCATTGCTGCACGGCAATTTTGCTCGCATCTTCTCCGCAGCGATGACCGCCCATGCCGTCGGCTATGATCAGCATGAGAAACTCTTTATCAGGTGACCTGTAAAAAAGATATTCATCTTCATTATTGCCGCGTACCAAACCGGTATGTGAAGCGGCTGCGAAGACGGCAGCTTGCATCATCTTGAATTCTTTCTCCTCAATTGGCCGCAGGCGGCCGTAATGTCGGCGCCGAGCTCCCGTCTGATACTGACGGGAATGTGACGCGCCTTCAGTATATCAGCAAATTTTTCAATCGTATCCCGGCTGCTGCGCCGCAGTGCGCTGCCCGGCACATCATTGGCAGGGATCAGATTGACATGACACAGCCTTCCCTCCAGGAGCGAGGCCAGCTTATCTGCACAGTCCCGGCTGTCATTGATGCCGGCAAACATCGCATATTCAAAGGTGATCCTCCGCCCTGTCTTCTGCACATAATAATCACAAGCTTCCAGTAAATCTTCTAATGGATACTTCTTATTGACCGGCATCAGACGGGAACGCAGTCTGTTCTCCGGCGCATGCAGCGATACGGCCAGAGTAACAGGCAGGTGTTCTTCCGCAAATTTTAACATT
>CALLQJ010000367.1 GCA_938014865.1 uncultured Fastidiosipila sp. | reverse complement strand
GATGGCCGGGCACATTTCCTTCCCTGCCTGGGTGCGCAAGGAAAATCCCGAGGCCGATGTCCGGGAAGCGATCTTGCCGGCGACCTTAAATCCTGCCCTCATCAGCGGCCTGCTGCGGCAGGAACTCGGCTTTAACGGGGTCGTCGTGACGGATGCCTCCCACATGGTGCCGATGACCGCTTCGATGCCGCGCCGCGACTTCCTCCCGCAGGCGATTGCTGCCGGCGTTGACCTCTTCTTATTCTTTAATGATCCGGACGAGGACTTCCGCTGGATGAAGGAAGGCTATGAAAAGGGCGTCATCAGCGCGGAACGTCTGGAAGATGCCGTCCGCCGGACCCTCGGACTCAAGGCGATGCTCGGCCTGCATAAAAAGGAGCCTCAAGCGTTTTTGGCGCCGAAAGAAGAGGCCCTGGCGAAGATCGGGCGTCCCGAATATCAGAAAGTCGCCGAAGAGGTGGCCGACGAGGCCATTACCCTGGTGAAAAATCAGCAGGATATTTTCCCGCTTACGCCGGAAAAATACAAACGCGTGCTGCTGGTCGATGTCAAAGGGCATGAAGGCGGTTTCGGTGCCATGATTTCCTCGGCCGGGCGTCCGACGGATAAAATCAAAGAACTTCTGGAAAAGGAAGGTTTTGAGGTCTCCTTATGGGAGTCGCTTGAGGAGCGCATCGCCAAGCTGCCGAAAGAAGAGCAGGCGGAGGCGATCCAGAATGTCTATGCGCAGAAACGGCCCATTTCGGATCTGACGGATCATTATGACCTGATCATCAATGTCGCCAAAGTCATTCCGAACACGGATCAGCGCATCCAGTGGCCGGCGAGCAAGGGCACGCCGGATATCCCCTTTTATGTCTTTGAGATCCCGACGATTTTCGTCTCGGTGCTCTGCCCCTTCCACCTCGCGGATGTGCCGCAGGTGCAGACGTATATCAACACCTACGACGATAAGGACTTCACCTTGGAAGCCTTGGTGGAGAAGATGCTCGGACGTTCCGAATTCAAGGGCAAATCCCCCGTAGACGCCTTCTGCGGCCGGGAATTTACGCATTATTAAGGCAAAGAAGCTTCCGCTGAGCGCCGGAGGGACATGAGCTCCTTTTTAACGCAGAAAGGGCTGTCTTCAGCGCATCCTCGTGATGCATTAAGAAGACAGCCCTTCTTTTTCGGCTCTGTTGCGGATTTAAGTCCTTAGGCGTATTACCGTATTTTCTTTTCTCACGACTAAGCCGGCATCCAAAAGCTCATTCATCATCTTAACGGCCGTCGGCCGGGAACAGTTCAAAGCTTCGCTCATCGCCTCCCCGGTCAGCCGCATCCACTCATCGGTATCGCGCGTGTTGTCGGCTACCAGCTTTAATAGCGTGAAATTATTATTCAGTAATACGTAGTTCTTTTCCACTGCGCTTCCCCTTTCTGTTAGCTGCGCTGCCAATCAAAAGCAACGTAGTAGCCGTTATCATCCGCCCAATACCAGCCGATAGCACCGTATTTGGCATCTGAGGCAAGAAGATTCGCGTTATGTCCAGGGCTACTCTTCCACATTTCCAGAGCGGCAAGCGGGTCAGTAGTATTCCACGTAATATTCTTGTCAGCGACGCCTGGATGCTGGAAGCCGTTGACGGAGCACTCAGCTGCAGCCTTCTGGGCTAATTTATGACGCCCCTCATCCCAGCGAATGGGCGCTACACCGTTCTCGGCGCGATACTCATTGATGAGGTCCCAAAGCTCTTTTTCATAGTCTTCCAGATAACGGTTGGTGAAATGATGCGCACCCTTGCCGTACACTTCGTCCACCGGCTCTTTAATCACCCGGTTTTCGATGGAGCTTTCAATTTCATCCGTAAGTCCTGTATTGGGGTCCACTTTATAAGTTACGGTAGATTCACGAAGACCCTTTTCGCCCAAGGTTACGGGGTAATACTGGTCGTCCCAACCGCCGTCCGGATAGCCGTCTTCGTTTTCTTCCGGCAGCTGAATTGTTTTCCGGCCAAAGGGAATTTCTTCCGTTTCCGTTTTAACGTTTCCGACATGAATTTCGCCCGGCTGGCAGTCTTTCGTCGTATACCATTTTTCCTGAGGTGAAACTGTTCCGATTTCGCCGTCATAGTATTTTACGCCGGCTTCTTCACCGTTTACGGCCTTCTGCACCACGCGGGTTTCGCCGTAAGGAAGACTGCTGTCTGCTTTATAAACCGTATTGGCCACTACTTCGCGGGTTCCCGCAAAGGAGATATTAAAGTACATCTGCACTTCGTCTACAAGGTCTTGGACCTTTTTCTGATAAGACTCGCCGTGTTCATAGCCTTCAATCGGATTCCCGTGCTCATCCTGAGCTTCCAGGTAATAAGTTTCCGAGATGGCGTTCTGGCCCTCATTTACTACATAGCCTTCCGTGCCGACCGCCTTGTGGCCTTCATAGGTCTGATTAAAACGCTTCAAGGCATTGACGACATCTTCTTGCGTATGAATCGTCTCGAACTCTTCCGGCGAAATAAAGAGTTTTTTCACGGTGTTATAAACATCCGTCACCGTCGTATCGCTCTTTACCGGCACCCAGTTAGGCTTCTTTGCGCCGACCTGCACTTTAGCATTTACGGGCTCGACTCTCAACGCGTCTTTTAGCTCTTCGCCGTTTCCCGCATCAATTTTTCCGGTTTCAGGATTGACGGGATACTTGAAGTACTCTTCCAGATAGCCGTCTTTTCCTCCGGACACTTCGCTCTTCCAGTTATCCCACTTATCGTCTACGAGTTCATACTCTGTGCCGAAAGGCAAAACCGTCCGGCGGGTTTCCACAACAGGCACCTGAATAATCTTATCTACGGGAGGCGTTTTCACGTCTTCACTTACCAAAACAGGCGAATGCGTATTTCCTTCCTCATCGACCTCATAGCGGTAATGCCGCAAAGACACACCCTTCTGGCCTTCCTGAGAGACTACGTTTCCGCTTCCCAGCTCACGCGTCTTGTCGGCCTTATAAACGGTCTTAAAGGGCACATCGCGCTCTTCACGGGTTTCGTTCGTGCCGACACGGATAATTTCATCGACCACGTCTTTGGTGATTATTTGTTTCACTTCGGGCGTTCCGCTCCCGATCTCGCCTTCGTAAAAGCTAAGGCTGACTGCGGAACCGTTTTCAGGCGCTCTGACACGTTCTTTCTCGCCGTAAGCCAAGCTGTCGTCCGCTTCATAGACGGTCTTCGCTTCGAGGATCTGCACAGGGCCTGCTTCAAGATTAAAGTAAAGTCTCTCTTCGTCCTCCTTTTCACGGACGGTCTCTTTCAGATCTGTTTTCATACTATAGGATGGAATTGCCTCGCCGCTTTCGGGATCATAGGCTTCCAGATCGTAAATTTTCTCCAGGCCGTTTTCACCCTTCTTTAAAATAATCCCCTGATTGCCGCAGCTTTCATAGCCGGCATAGTCGGCCTGCATCTTTTCACGAGCCGCTTTCAGATCTTCCGCTGTTTCTATGGCCGCAAAGTCTTCCCGGCTGATATAAGGGGTCGTGATAATGTCAAAGGCCTTTCCCGGACATTGACTTCACGCCAGGCCGGCTCCCGGCTGCCGACGACGACGATCTCGTCGCGGGGAGCTTCGATAACGCGGCTTTCTGTCTTGGCGGGCTCCGTACTTAAGGTGCCCGTTTCCGGATCGACGGTATAGGTCTTTACCGTTTGCCGTACGCCGTCCGCACCCTTTTCCTGCACGGCTCTGTAGTTATCCCATTGTTCCGCATCTTGGATTTCTTTTCTTTCAAAAGGAATCGCATCACGTCTTGTGTCGAGGACACCGACTGCCCAGCTTTCATCCGATACTTCTTTAATAACGCAGGTTTCGTCCGCCCGTTCATCATGGGGATAGCTCAGATGATGCAGCAGGCCGTCCGAGGCCTCCCGGATTTTTTCCTTATAGCCGACTTCTTCTTCGGCCGGGAGATAGACCACAGCGGCGGGTACGATTTCTTCTTCGATGTATTTACTTAAGTTATAGCCGTCATCCGTTTCTGTGCTTTGCTCGGCAAGCTGAAAACGCAGATCAAAGTGCAGTTCTTCCGTCACGCCCAAATAGCTGACTTCATGTTCAAAGCTGTAATCAATCCATTCTGTCTCTTTCGCGTGAACTTTAAAAGAAGACAGAGGCAGGAGCAAGGCCGCCGTAATAAACAGCGCCATATAGCGCTTGCGGCCCTTCTTATCTGCCGCCAGCATCAGCAGCAGGCCGGAAAGAATCAAAACCAGCGCCAGTGCATGCCAATGCCCCGGCTGGCCGGTTTTGGCCGCTTCGGCTTCCTCTTCTTTTGCCTCTGTATTCCCGGAAGGCGCCGATGAGGGCTCGGACGCATCTTTTTCGGATACGGACGGCTTGACGCTCTCCTCCGTTTCAGAGGGGGCTGTCGTTTCCTCCGGCTCCTTCTCGGATTCGGAAGGCGCTGTCGTTTCCTCCGGCTCAGAGGGCTCTGTCGTCTCCTCTTCCGTCACCTCTTCACTCGGCTCGCTCGGCACTTCATCCGTACGGACATACACATGAAAAGGCAGGGAGTCGCCGGGGGCTACGTCCAGGTAGTCCTCGGAACGGACTTCCAGCTTATTATTGCCGGAGACCTTCACACGGCCGTATTTAAAGACTTTATCTGAATTATTGTCCAAATGCACCAGACAGGTGTCGTCTTCCTGCTCAAAGCGGACCGTATAACGATCATCCGTCTGCCTGGCTTGAGCCTTCGAGGCCGGCAAAGCAGAAAAAAGCCCTGTCACCAGGCCCGTACTTAAGAGAATAACCCCTAAGTTTTTTATTATCTTTTGTTTCACAATCAAACCTCCGTATTCGAATATAAGTACAAACGTTCAATTTCTTTATAGGGCAGCCACTTATTTATTGCAAGTCCGTTTTTTTTTTTACTAACTTCACATTAATCGACAGACTTTTTGGGCACTTTGTGCCGTTTTTGCCGGCAGGAAAATTCAGCCGCTTACGGATTTTTAAAAGCTAAAGAAAAAACGCCTCCTCTCCTGACGAAGCGTTTTTACAAAAAGAGAGCCCGGAAACGGCAGAAACAGCCGGAAAGAAAAGCCTCAGCCTGCCTCTTTCTCACGTCGTTTTAAGACGCATTCAAAGGAAATAAATAAAATGATGCCTTTGAGGACCGAGCTCAGCCCGATGGCCAGCCAGACCCCTTTTACCCCCAAGGCCGTTCCGGAAAAAAGCTTCGCCGCCGGCAGGCGGAGTGCGGTAATAAAAGAAATTAAAACGGAGGGATAAAGGGTCTTCCCGAGCCCGGCAAAAGCGCCCGCCGTCATCAGTTCACAGACCATAAAAATTTCGGAAATTCCGACAATCATAAGGTAGGCCGCGGCCGCTTCCGTCTCCCTCCCGGGCTCAAAGAAGAGCCCCGCCACCTGCTTCGGGAAGCCGAGCATGATAATCGTGCCGACAAGGCCGGCTGCCGCCGTCATGAAAAACGCCGCCCGGTAGCCCTTGCGCAGGCGTTCTTCTTTGCCTGCCGCCAGATTCTGGGCAATAAAGGCATTCACGGAAACCGCAAAGGCGTCGGCCACCGTCCAGGTAATCGATTCAATCTGGCCGCAGACGCGCTGCACCGCAACCTGCAGATCGCCGAAACCGGCCACAATGCGTCCTAAGACGATGGAGATCCCGGCATAGAGCATCGTCTGCAGCCCGGCCGGCAGGCCCAGCTTCAGAATGCCCCAATAGCGTTCCGCCGCA
>CALLQJ010000366.1 GCA_938014865.1 uncultured Fastidiosipila sp. | reverse complement strand
ACGGTCAAAGGTCCCGTGAGCTACGAGCTGTCTTATATCTATGATCTCGGGGAGGACGGGCTGAAGCATCAGGATGAACTTTACTTTAACCTCGTCGGCACGGACTGGGACACGACGATCCGGCAGTTCTCCTTTGAAATCCGGATGCCCGAGCCTTTCCCGGAAGAGGATCTGCATTTCACATGGGGCCCTTCCGGCAGCCGGGAAGAGGCGCCGCTGGCGCTCGAAATCTCAGGACTTACTGTAAGAGGGAAACTTCAGCCCCGCATGAGGCCTTGACGGTCGCGCTGCCTTTGCCCGAGGGCTATTATTCGGGAGCGCTTCGGAAAGGAAGGGAGAGCGGCTATGGCGCTGAACTGCTTTTTTATGCGGCAGCTTTCGGCGTCTGCTTTCTGATTTGGCTTTTGATTAAAATCTCTAAGCGCCGGCCTTCTCCGCTGAGCTTCCGGCCGCCCGAGGACATGAACCCGGCGGATGTGAATTACTTTTACCACGGAGAGCTCTGCGCCGAAGGAGCTGCGGCTTTGATCCTCTATTGGGTGCAGAAGCATTATCTGGCAATCCGGGAAGTACGGGAAAAGCGCCGTTTCGGACGCAGCAAAAAGCATCTTTATCTTGAAACGCTTCGGCCGCCGGGCGCGGAACTTAAAGACTATGAAAAGCGTTTTTTAGAAGATCTGGCGGCCTCGGAGAAGGCTTCCGGCCCGCTGGATACGGAACATATTCCGGCTGTTTACTTCCGGAGGCTTAAAGCGGGGGTCTATTCCCACTGGAATAACGGGGCGCATCGTGTGGTCAAAAAGGGCCTGATGACCTTTGTCGGGGGCGTGATGACGCTCGTGTATTTTGCCGTCCTGATCGTCGTCTTTTACCGCAGCTTAAGTGTCCTGCTGAAGCCTTTTTCCCTGGACTGGGTAGCCGCCTTGCTTTCCATTCCTTTAGGGATGGCCATGGAAACAGGGGTGAGCTCAGCGGCTAAAAAGCTGGCGGCCCGTTTCCCGGGAGGCGGGGACGATCATGAGAGCACGGCGGGGACGATTGTCCTCCTGCTTTTGGGCGGCGGCCTGCTTGTCGGCCTCAATCTTATACCGGGCGCGGAGGGGCATCTGCCTTATGCCGGCATCGGACTTCTGACGGCTTTTTTGACGGCCGTTTTGGGAGAAGACCGGCGCATTTTATCCGCATACGGAAAGGCGAGGCTCAGCGAGCTGGACGGCTTCCGCCGTTTCCTTACGGCGGGCGAAGCGATCGAAGCCGATCTCTTTCAGAACGCAGCATTTCAGGAGGCGGAACCTGCGGCTGTTTTTTCTTCTAATATGCCCTTTGCCCTGGCCCTGGGCCTGGGGAAGGACTGGGCGAAGACCTTTGAAGAACTGATGCAAAAGCGCTTCGGCGAGGCGGCGGCCCCGCTGCTTTCTGAGCTTAGGCCCCGGGATTATTGGAAAGAGCGGGAGGAAACCTTCGGCGTGCTGGAGGAAAAAGCGTATTATGCCCTGCCTGAACCCTCCGGCCGTTCATCGGGGCGTTCCGGCGGATCGGGCGGCTCCTCTTCCGGCGGCAGCGCGGGCGGCGGTTCCGGCGGCGGAGGCGGCAGCAGCTGGTAAAAGTATTTTCGCTGCCCTCCTATGCGCCCGGGAGACTCGGCCTATGCTAGACTACAAGGACAGGAAGGAGCAAAGGCTTTATGCAAGACAAGAGCGCAGTCAAGGAAAAGCAAGAAGAAAAAGGCCTTTTGCAGGACGGATTCGGGCGACGCTTAAGCTATCTTCGCATTTCCGTAACCGAGCGCTGCAATCTGCGCTGCCTTTACTGCATGCCCGAGGCGGGCATCAGAAAACGGCCGCATCGGGAGATCCTGAGCTATGAAGAGATTTATAAGATTGCGTCCGTCGCCGTCTCGCTGGGGATCCGGAAAATCCGCCTGACCGGGGGAGAAGCCTTAGTCCGCCGGGGACTGCCGGATCTTCTGCGGATGCTGAATACCTTGCGCGCCGAAGGCCTTGAAGAACTCTGCCTGACCACAAACGGGACTTTGCTTGCGCCGCAGGCCGAGGCCCTGAAAAAGGCGGGGCTCGACCGGATCAATTTCAGCCTGGACAGTCTGCGCCCCGAGCGCTACCGGAAGATCACCCGCGGCGGGGATATCCGCGATTTCAAAGCGGGTTTTGCGGCGGCTGAAGCGGCCGGTTTCGAAAAGAGCAAAATCAATACGGTGCTGCTTAAAGGCTTTAATGATGATGAGATTGAAGACCTGGCAGCCCTGAGCCTGGATAAGGCGCTGGACATGCGTTTTATCGAGCTGATGCCGATCGGCGAAGGGGCTGCGTATTCTTCCAAAGAGCTTTCCGGGAGCGTCGTCCTGGAACGTCTTCCCGAATTAGAGCCGCTTGCGCAGGAAGGCGTCAGCCGCTATTACCGCCTGCCCGGGGCCAAAGGCCGCATCGGCCTGATCTCCGCGATGAGCCGGCATTTTTGCCCGGGCTGCAATCGTCTCCGCCTGACGGCAGACGGCCGGCTGAAAAACTGCCTGCACGGCGCGGCAGAATACCCTGTAGCGGGCAAGAACGAAGAGGCGATACGCCGGACTTTTATTAAGGCGGCAAAGGAGAAACCGTTCTCCCATCATTTAAATGAAGAACAAAGCAGCCGCAGCAGACGCTATATGCATGAAATTGGAGGCTGATATGCCGGAACTGAATCATTTCAATCAACGGGGCGAAGCGTACATGGTCGATGTCGGAGACAAAGCCGTGACGGCGCGGAAGGCCGTGGCGAAGGCCTCCGTTTTCCTGAACCGGGAAAGTTTTTCGCTGCTTCAGGAAGGCCGGGCAGCAAAGGGGGATGTCCTGGGCATCAGCCGGATTGCCGGCATCATGGCGGCTAAAAAAACCCCCGAACTGATTCCGCTCTGCCATACGATTTTGCTTTCTTCCGCTGAGATCCGTTTTGCTTTAGACGAAACGGAAGGACGCGTGGATATTCTGGCGACGGTGCGTTCAAAGGGAAAAACCGGCGCGGAAATGGAAGCCCTGACCGCTTGTTCCGTCGCGGCTCTGACGATATACGACATGCTCAAAGCGGTGCAGCGGGATATCCGGATTTCCGATATCCGCCTTTTGGAAAAAGAAGGCGGCAAAAGCGGGCATTACTGTGCGGAAGCGCGCCGGGAAGACCCTGCCGGAAAAAACGGGGAAGCGAGGGCAGAAGATGTCTGAGTTCTATTATCTTGCCGTCAACGAGAGCTTGCCGAAAACGGAGCCGGCGCCGCTGCCGGAGCGGATCCGGGCCGCTTCGGAGGCGGAATCTTTCCCTTTTCTTCCGGAAAGCTATCGCCTGAACCGCGAAGGGGCGGGAAGCCTGCTGCATCAGGCAGCCGAGGATGCTGTGTTTCTTTTTTCACCGAAAGATCAGCCTGAGGCCGAGGCGATCGCAGCGCTCATCCGGGAGGCGTCCGATCGGCTTTATCCTGAGCTGACGCGTGTCTTAGGGCCGGTCCCGCCCGCAGAGCGCAGCGCGTTTCTTTTGGGCAAGAGCGGGAAAAAACTTTTCCTCCTGCTTCCCCCGTCTGAAGACGGCCGGGAAGAAGCGGCGTACATGAAGGCGGCCTTCCCGCCTCTGCGCTATCTTTTGAACTGCAGAAAGCGGGGGGAAAAGCCCCGCTTCGGGCGCGGTGAAGGCTATGTTTATGCCCTGAACCGCAGCAGCAAAAAGGGCACGGTCAAGACGGAAATTCCCCGCGCTGTTTTGAAAGAAAATTACGGCATGGAGGGGGACGCGCATGCCGGCAAGTGGCACCGGCAGATCAGCCTCCTGGCCGAGGA
>CALLQJ010000365.1 GCA_938014865.1 uncultured Fastidiosipila sp. | reverse complement strand
ACGAGATTAAGCGTTGTGACTGGAGTTCAGACGTGTGCTCTTCCGATCTAATTTTAACATTTGAGGTATGAGGCCGCAAGTTGACACGCTCAGCTTGCGGAAGCTGATATTGAAAAAATCCGGGGCATTGCAGAGCCTTAAGAAATGCAGCAGCGCATCATAATTCTCCAAAGGTTCCCCGATGCCCATCACAACGGCATGGTCAATGCGCTGATTTCTCTCCCGGCCGATGTAAGCAATTTGCGCCAGCATCTCGCCTGCTGTCAGATTGCGTCCGAAGCCTGCGCGCGCCGAAGCACAGAAGCGGCAGCCCATGCGGCAGCCGGCCTGCGAGGAGACGCAGACGGAAGTCCCCGCTTTGTATTTCATAAAGACGGATTCGATGATATTGCCGTCCGAAAGTTCCCAGACATATTTTACGGTCTCATCCAAAGCGGATTCCTGCTTGTCTTTGAGTTTAAGCGCTTCAAAGCGAAAGGACGCCGCCAGTTTATTTCTCAGCTTTTTGCTGATATTTGTCATTTCATCCGCAGAGCGTATGCCTTCTTTGAGCCAGCCTCGAATCTGCTCAAGGCGGTAAGAGGCCTCTCCGTTCGCCTGAAGCCAAGAAGCCAGTTCGTCTTTTTTCAGATCATATATACAACGCTTTTCCATCGTCTGTCACGTTCTCTTTCTGAATAAGGCCAGGAAAAATCCTTCGCTTGATACACGCTGCGGCCATAAGGTCAGGAAGCCTTGCGCCATCGTTTCGCCGCTTTCCGGATCCGGGGCCCGGATTTTATCCGTCACGTCGGCTGCCCTTTTTCCGAAAGGCTCGGCCGAAAACTCCGGATGATCCGCCAGAAAGCGTTCTGCCTGTTTTTCATTTTCCTCAGGATTTAAGGTGCAGGTGGAATACATAAGCAGGCCGCCCGGCTTGAGCGCCGCAGCCGCCTGATCGAGTATCCCGGCTTGTACGGGCAGCAGATTTTTTCTGATTTTTTCCGGCTCAAAATGCCATGAAAGCTCCGGCTTAGAGCCGATAAGGCCGAGTCCTGAACACGGTACATCCGCCAGGATTTTATCGGCCTTTTCCGTTTCGGGCCAAGGCGCTGCGGCATCATGGCAGATGACGTTCACCTTATCATCCGCCCCGAAAGCCTTGAGCTGTTCCTGCATCTGCCGGCATCTTTTCGCATGCAGCTCGCCGGCCGTGATCCGGCCGCCGGAAAGATATTCACTCATCTGCAGCGTTTTGCCGCCCGGTGCGGCACAAAAATCAAAGAGCAGGTCCTCCGCGTCCGGCGCTAAAATCTGCACCGGCAACATGGCCGCTTCTCCTTGCGGAATGACTGCCCCTCTCCGGTAAGCCGGAAGATCCGTCAGCGCCCTGCCGCCGCTTTTGAAATAGACGCCGTCCGTCTGAAAAAAACCGGGCTTGATCGCCCCTTCCCGGGCCAGTTCTTTCTTTAAGGCTTCAGGCTCAAATCCTCTCCGAAAGCGCAGAAAGCTGCCGTGATTTTCCCGGAAAGCGTCTCCCAGGCGCAGGACTTCTTCATGGCTGTTCAGCACATGAAAGAAAAGCTCATATAAAGAAGAACAAAAGCCCGTCCTCGCTTCTTTGCTCTGCCTGAATGCGTCAGCGCCTTCGCGCTGTGCCCGGCGCAGGACGGCATTGACGAGGCCGGCAGCCGAGGCAAAGCCCCAGCGCTTCGTGAGCCGGACGGCTTCATTCACCACGGCATGCTCGGCCTGCCGGGAATAATGCAGCTGCCACAAAGCAGAACGAAGCAGGACGACGACGGCCAAATCCAGCTTTTTCAAGGACTTATTAGTTAATGTTTCAATCTCTTCGCTCAGGGAAAAGTGTTCCTGCAGGCTGCCGTAGAAAATGGCCGAGGCGCTTTTGCGTGCCTCCCGGGAAAGAGAACTTTGCCTTAAAACGGCATCTAATGCCAGATGCGAATAGGCCCCGTCGGCGTAAACACGCCAGAGGGCCGAAGCGGCCGCTTCGCGGGCCGTTTTAACGGATCGTATACGAGGTCTGCGCGGCTTCTTCATGCACGCTCTTCGGAAGCGGATGCAAAACGCAGGCCCGGGCGGTAATTGTGCGCGCAGTCCGCCGTGGACATGGCCCGGGAACCGGCGACCTGCAGGGCATCCACGCGCAGTATCCCGTCTGCGGTCTGAAACCAGAGGCTTTTGTCTGCCGCAGAAAGCAAGGTCCCCGCTTCCTTGCCGCGCAGCAGATCCTCCGGCAGGGCCGGATCGTCTTCAGCAAAGGCTTTGCCCTGCAGAAGCTTTACGCGTTTGCCCTTATGGGTATAGGCATAGGCCGCGGGCCAGGGGTAGAGACCGCGGATCAGCCCTTCTATCGCTCCGGCACTTTGCTTCTCCCAGAAAACAGCGCCGCTGTGCTTATCCAAAAGCGGTACGTACGATGCCTCTGCTTCGTTCTGCGGCTGAGGCGTGAGCTTGCCTTCGGCAATGTCCCGGAGGACGCCGGGCAGGATTTCGCCGCCCAGATCTGCCAGTTCCCGGCTGAGCTCGTCCGCCCGCATCCCTTCAGGAATCTGATAATCGGCCCGGCGGTAAACGGGGCCGGCATCCATTTCGGAGGTCATCCGCGGAACGGAGACGCCCGTAATCTTATCCTGATTCACCAAAGCCGCCTGAATCGGACTGGCCCCGCGGTATTTCGGCAGCAGTGAGGCATGGACATTCACCGGAGCAATGCGCGGAACAGAAAGCACCTGATCCGTCAGGATTCTTCCGTAAGCCGCCGTCACGATGAAGTCGGGCTCGGCCGCCTTAATCGCGTTTAAAAAAGCCTGATTCCGGACTTTTTCCGGCTGGATGACCTCGATGCCCGCCGCCTCGGCCGCCGCTCTTACCGGCGTCGGCAGGATCTTATGCTTGCGCCCCTGCGGACGATCGGGCTGGCTGACGCATAAAACCGGGGCCATGCCGGCCTCGCATAAGGCTTTTAAAGAAGGCACCGCGAAATCCGGGGTGCCCATGAAAACAATTCGATAAAGAGGTTTAGCCATAAACTACTCAAACACCAACTCTCCGATCACCTTGTCCGTAAACAAAATACCGTCCAGGTGATCATTTTCGTGGCAGATACAGGTCGCCAGCACATCCTCGGCTTCCAGCTCAAAGCGTTCGCCTTTTTCATTCTGTGCCCGGACTTTGACATAGGCAGGACGCTCTACATCGCCCCAGCGCCCGGGGACGCTCAGACAGCCTTCCCGGCTCTCCTGCTTGCCTTTTGTTTCGATAATTTCGGGATTAATAAAAATTCTCGGCCCTTCTTCATCATAAAGATCGATAACGAAGATACGTTTCAGCAGGCCCACCTGAGGCGCCGCCAGTCCGATGCCGTTATCGGTTTCGTGCAGGGTATCGATCATATCCTGACAAATCTGCCGGATACGGTCATCTATTTCTTTGACTTCGCGCGAATGTTTCCGCAGCAAAGGATCTTCATCAGTTAAAATATTTCGGATTGCCATATTCTCTCCTTTCAGAGCCGATTATAGCACAGGCGCAAGGCGGCAGAGGGCACAAAAGCGTGCGGTTCAGGCCGGATCGAGGGCAAAGGTCACCCGGAGTCCGCGGGGCCTTCGCTGCAGGGAGATCTCCTGCCAGACTGTACTCAAGGTCCTGACCGGATGCTCGCCTTTTGCTTTCAGCTGCATCTGCCAGCGCCAGCGCCCGTAGAGCTTAGCCAGAGGCGAGCGGGCGGGTCTGAAGACTTCCAGCGCGGCAAAGGCGGGATCTTTTTTTCTTGCGTTTAAAAAGCGATAGCTCGCTTCGGCGGCCTGCCGGCATAAGGCTTCCTCCTCGCTGCTGAACACCAAAGAGGCCATGGCACTGTACGGCGGATAGCTGAGCAGCCTGCGGAAGGCGAGTTCTTCTCCGGCAAAGGTCTCATAATCCTGATCCGCCGCCGCTTTCAAGGCATAATGGTCCACATCAAAAGCCTGGATGAAGACCTGTCCCGGCAGATCCCGGCGGCCGGCCCGGCCGGCTGTCTGGGTGATCAGCTGAAAGGCTTTTTCTGCTGCCCGTATATCATTTCTGGCCAGCATCTGATCGGCGGATATGATGGCGGAAACCGTAAGGCGCGGAAAATCATGGCCTTTGGCGATCATCTGGGTGCCGATCAGGATAGCGGGTCCCGCTTCGCGGAATTTTTTCAGAAGCTTCGCATGCGCAAAAGAACCTGCCGTCATATCCTGGTCCATGCGCACCAGTGTGACCTCCGGGAAAAGCCGGCGGCAGATCTGCTCGAGCTTCTGCGTGCCGACCCCGTGCAGGAACAAGGCCTCTTCCCCGCAGTTCGGACAGACTTCAGGCACTTCAGAAATGTGCCCGCAGTAATGGCATAAAAGGCGGTTGCGTTTTTTATGGTAGGTCATGCCGACCGAACAAGTCGGACACTGCACCGCTTCCCCGCAGTTCCGGCAAAGGCAGGAAGCGGCATAGCCCCGGCGGTTTAAAAACAAGAGGACCTGCTCGCCCCGGCCGAGTGCTTCGCGCATGGCATCTTCAAGCGGACGGCTGATCAGGCCGTCGGTTTCGCTGTTCCAGTGTTTCCGAAGATCAATTATTTTGCATTCCGGCAGATACGCCTTCCCGGGCCGTTCGGAAAGCCGGAGCAGGCGGGCTTTGCCGCTTTGGCTGCGGACATAGCTTTCCAGAGACGGCGTGGCGGACCCTAAAAGCAGCACCGCCCCCTCATTAATGCTGCGCAGGCGGGCGATCGTGGCGGCCTGATAGCGCGGAGACATATCGGAGCGGTAGCTGTCTTCTTGTTCTTCATCGATCATGATGAGCCCCAGATTTTCCAGGGGCGCAAAAACGGCCGAGCGTGCTCCGATGACGATTTTAGCCTTTTGTTCGCGGATCTGTTCCCAGACATCATAACGCTGCCTGGCCGTCAGACGGCTGTGCATCACGGCCACCTCGCCGGGGAAGCGATGCTCAAAACGCGCCGTCATCTGCGGTGTCAGAGCAATTTCCGGCACGAGCAGTATCACCGTTTTGCCTTCCTCGAGCGCGGCTTCCGAGGCCCTGAGATAGACTTCGGTCTTGCCGCTGCCGGTGATGCCGAAAAGCAGAAACTCCTCGGCCCTTTCCCCTTCGGGAAGCGGGGCTCTTACGGCCGCGGTAACGGCGGCCAGCGCCTTTTTCTGATCGGCGGTGAGGTCTTCCGTCCGGATCGTCCGCTCATCAGCGGGCAGGAGATCTTCCGCAAAGGCCGGCAGGAGATCTTGTTCCTCGGGCTTTTTCCGGCTGAAACGCAAAAGCTTCTTTTTCTGCAAGGTCCTCAGCGTGCCGCGTTTGATCTGACAGGCCTGCAAAAGCTCATGGACGGGGGACTCGCCTTCCTGCAGCAGAAAACGCACGGCCTCTTCCTGCTGGACAGACCCCAGGTTTTGCTCTTCCAGGAGCACGGCGGCCTCTTCACGAGCGGATAGGCTGCAGTATTCCACCGTCTTGCTTTTGATCATCTGCTCCGCCGCCCGCTCCGGTTCCAGAAGCCCTTCTTTTTCGTAGCGTCTGAGTTCGCCGCGGCTGAAGCCGGCCCGCTGCAGGTCGGCAAGGGGCACCGTTTTGCTGTCAGTATCTTCCCAATGCTGCAAAAGCTCGGGCGGCAGTACCTTCCGGCCGCGTTCGGTGAGGGCCAGTTCTTCGGAAATCTGCAGCTTGACGCCGTAAGGCAGCATTAAACCCGCTGCCTGGCCGTAGGTGCAGCCGTAGCGCATCTTCATCTGAAAAATCAGCTTAAGCTGATTCGGCAAAAGCAAAGGCGCGGAATCCAGGCAGGCAAAAAGACTTTTTATTTTTTCGCTTTTTTCGGGCGCGGGCGCATCGGCCGGGGCAAAAATAAAGCCTTCCTCAAGGCGGTCGCCGCCGCCGAAAGGAAAAAGCACGCGCCGGCCGGGGCATGCTTCTTTTTCAAGACGGGACGGAACTTTATAAGTATATACACGATCAAAACTCGGCAGAGCCTGACGCAGTATAACTTTTACGAATTGCAAAGAAAGCCTCCTTCTGCCGCCCGGGAATGCGGCGGCAAAACTTTAACTAATCATATCAAATAAAGTAATCTGTGCGGACTCGGGAATATGATCCAGGATGCCTTGTGCGGCCATGGCGGCTACGGCGGAGGGGCCTAAACCGGCTCGTCTTTGTAATTCTTCATGGTTTTTAAACGGTCCGTCCCGCCGTGCTTCGGCAATGACCTGCGCCATCGTCGTCGAAACGGAAGGCAGGGTATTCAAAGCCGGCATGATCAGGCCCTTGTCGACAATTTTGAAACGGATCGGATCGGCTTCTTCAATATCGATATCCGCAAATTTTATGCCGCGCAGGTACATTTCTTCGACCAGTTCGAGAATATAAAAGATCTTCTGTTCCCGGTCCGTGATCGAATGAAAATTCTTCTCCAGCTCTTCGCGCATCCGCGTGATTTTCTCCTGCGGCTGACACATCAGAGAATAGTCAAATTCATCCGCCCGGACACTGAAGTAGGCGGCATAATAAGCCTCCGGGTAATAGACTTTAAAATAAGCGACCCGCAGAGAAGAAATCACATAGGCGGCGGCGTGTGCTTTGGGAAACATGTATTTGATTTTCTTGCACGATTCAATGTACCATTCCGGCACATGATTTTTCCGCATCATACTTTCATGTTCTTCCGTAAGGCCCCGGCCTTTTCGCACTTTTTCCATAATGTCAAACGCCATTTTGGACGGCAGGCCCCAGTTGATGAGATTGGTCATGATGCCGTCACGGCAGCCGATGACCTCATTGATGGTGGCCGTGCCGCTGCGGATCAGGTCCTGGGCATTGCCGCTCCAGACATCCGTTCCGTGCGAGAGGCCCATCAGCTGGACCAGGTCGAAAAACTGCGTGGGCTGCGTTTCCCGGATCATCTCCCGGGCCATGCGGGTGCCCATTTCGGGAAGTCCCAACGTCCCGCAGTCCGAAGGTGTGGAGCCGGGTTCCAGGCCTAAAGGGGCGGTGCTGCGGAAGAGCTCCATGACTTTAGGATCCGGAATCGGAATGGATTCAATATCCACGCCGGTATAGTCGGACATCACCTTGAGCATGGTCGGGTCATCATGCCCTAAAATGTCCAGTTTAAGAATGGTGTCGTGCATGGCATTGAAGTCAAAATGCGTGGTATTCATCACGGCATCCTGTTTATCCGCCGGGAACTGTATGGGGGTAAAGTCATAGACTTCCCGTTCTTTGGGGATGACCACGATGCCGCCCGGATGCTGCCCGGTGCTGCGTTTGATGCCGATCAGGCCCGAGGCCAGGCGCTCGGCCTCGGCTTTGGTGATATAAATGCCGGCTTCTTCGATGT
>CALLQJ010000364.1 GCA_938014865.1 uncultured Fastidiosipila sp. | reverse complement strand
CTTCACCGGGAAGTACCCGGCGCCCCGGTCACCGGGAGCCCGGACTTTCCTCAGGCACAGGCTTTCGCCTTATGCCCGCGACTGCCCGACTATCTCAGAAATCATGGTTATTATACACGAATCAAAAAAGACTTGCGGCATCTGTCCCGCCAAAAAGCTCAATCGCACAATCTGTCTGCTTTTTTAAATAAGCCTCCAGCACACGGAGAACGGGCTTTTCGCTGGCGGCATGTCCCAAGGTAAATGCCGCAATGCCGCGCTCGGCCAGGGCGGCGGCATCATGGTATTTCATTTCGCCGCAGATGACAGCGTCCGCGCCCGAGGCCGCAAGGCTCTCCTGCCAGGCGCCGTCCCAGGAACCGCCGCTCAGGGCAATTTTCCGAAGCGGCCGGTCTTCGGAAAAATTAATCCGGATTCCCGAAGAAAAGACTTTCTTAATACGCGCCAAAAGTTCCCGGCGGCTGAGCTTGGCAGCCGCCATACTGACCGTGCCCGCTTCTTTCTGCCGGAAACGGGCATGCCCGGGCAGACAGCTGACGGGGGTTTTCTCCTCGCCCAGGGGAAATAAAGGACGGGCCGTGAGCGCCTCCTCCAGATCCAAAGCCGCGGCCAGCGCGTAGTTTACGCCCCAGGGTGCGGCATCGAGATTGGTATGCGCCGAATAAACGGCAATATCCTCTTTTATCAGCCGGCGCAGCAGGGCTTCTTCCGGGACATAAGACCTGAGTCCTTCAGCCGGATTAAAGAACAAGGGATGATGCGTAATAATAAGTCCGGCGCCGCAGGCCGAGGCCTTTTCGGCGGCACGGCTGTCCGCATCCAAGGCCAGCAGGATCTTAGGCACCTCCTCTTCCGGATCTCCCATCTGCAGACCGCTCTTGTCCCAGTCTTCCTGCCAGTCGGCGGGCGCCAGGCACTCCATACTCTTTATAATCGCCTTAAGTTTCATAGATTCTCTTTCTTTCAAATGCTTCTTCCAGCATGCGTCTGCGGGCCCGGGCTTCTGCTCCTTTTAAGCCGTTTAATTCATTTCGGGCCGATTGCATCTGCCGCCGGAAATAGACGCTGCGAAGCGCCGGCGGATTGGCCGTCATAAACGCTGGATCGGCCCGGCAAAAGGCCTCCCCCAGCCAGTCTTCCGCGGCATCCGTCCGCCTTGCTTTTTGAAGCTGCTTGAGCGTCCGAAGCGGCACCGAATAAAGATCAATGCTGTAGACTTTTCCTCTTGCTTCGGCCAGAGACTGCTTTTCCTGCTGCAGACCGAGCGCAGCGAGGGCCCGGCGCAGCAGCGGGAAATCCTGCATAGGCTGAAAAACAAAAGGATAGGCCGAGGGATCATCCGAAACCTCCCGGCGGGAAAAGCGCTGCAGAATTTCGGCAATCTCCAAGGCGCCCATGCCGGCAGCGGCTACGGTATCGCCCGGCCGGGGATCCCAGGATGCCAGGCCGTCCGAGAGCCTGAGCCGGGCTCTCCCCTGCAAAATCTCAGCGGCCAGATTTTCTTTTGCCGCAGACAAGGGGCCTTCTCGCTTGTCAATAAGCAAAGCCTCGGCCCGGGGATTTTCCGCAAGAAAAGCCCGGCTCAGCAGTCCGGGGTCACAGCCTACATCT
>CALLQJ010000363.1 GCA_938014865.1 uncultured Fastidiosipila sp. | reverse complement strand
GAATATTTTGACTTGGTGTTTAAAATCGCCGGTTCGATGGGTTTCAAAGAAGGCATGCGCAAAGCATCGCCGGTTTTGCTCGAACCTATTATGAAGGTTGACATTACGGTACCTGAAGAATACATGGGCGACGTTATGGGTGACGTCAGTGCCCGTCGAGGCCGCATCGAAGGCATGGAGGCTGTTTCCGGCGCACAGAAGATCGCCGCAATGGTCCCTCTGGCCGAGATGTTCGGCTACGCCACCTCTCTGCGTTCACGTACGCAGGGTCGCGGTACATTCGTAATGCAGATTTCTCATTTTGAGCCCGTACCCAAGGCTGTACAGGAAAAACTGCTCGCGAATTAAGTTAGAAGCGGCTGTCACCGGCTCATCGGAGTATCTGCCGGGATTGTTGCCAAAACTCGTGTTTAGTGTACAATAGAGTCTAGGTGTCAGCCTGATTAAAGTTGAAATAAATTGGCTCCTGTGGTAAGTGTAGAGAGTCAAAACAAGGAGGATTTCAAACAAATGGCTAAAGCAAAATTTGAGAGAAACAAGCCCCATGTCAACATTGGTACCATCGGGCATGTTGACCACGGCAAGACCAGTCTGACGGCTGCCATCACAAAGGTTCTGTCCATGGGCGGTTCAGCTGAATATACAGACTATGCAAACATCGATAAAGCGCCCGAAGAAAGACAGCGCGGTATTACGATCAGTACGTCTCACGTTGAGTATCAGACGGAAAAGCGTCACTATGCGCACGTCGACTGCCCCGGACACGCAGACTATGTTAAAAACATGATCACCGGTGCTGCACAGATGGACGGTGCTATTCTCGTCGTATCATCGGCAGACGGTGTTATGCCCCAGACTCGTGAGCACATCCTGCTCGCCCGTCAGGTCGGTGTTCCCAGAATTGTTGTCTTCATGAACAAAACGGACCAGGTTGACGATGAAGAGCTTCTCGAACTCGTCGAAATGGAAATCCGTGAACTGCTCACCGAATATGACTTTGACGGCGACAACTGCCCCGTTATCCGCGGCAGCGCGCTGAAGATTCTTGAGTGCGAGAGCACGGATCCCAAAGATCCGACCTATGCCCCGATCTGGGAGCTGATGGATGCGGTTGACGAGTATATTCCTACGCCTGAGCGTCCTACGGATCGTCCCTTCCTGCTTCCTGTCGAAGACGTCTTTACGATCTCCGGCCGCGGTACGGTTGCAACGGGCCGTGTGGAGCGCGGTACGATTAAAGTCGGTGACGCAGCCGAAATCGTCGGTCTTCGCGACGACAGCCGTTCCACGGTTATTACCGGTCTCGAGATGTTCCGCAAGACCCTCGACACAGCGGTCGCAGGCGACAACATCGGTGCTCTGCTCCGCGGTATCAACCGTACGGATATTGAGCGCGGTCAGGTGATCGCCAAACCCGGTACCATCACGCCTCATACTGAATTTGAAGGCCAGATCTATGTTCTGACGCAGGCTGAAGGCGGACGTCATAATCCTTTCTTCAGCGGCTATCGTCCTCAGTTCTTCTTCAGAACCACGGACGTTACCGGTGTCATGAATCTGCCGGAAGGCACTGAAATGGTGATGCCCGGTGATAACGTAACGATCACGGTTGATCTGATTACGCCGGTTGCTATGGAGCAGGGTATGCGTTTTGCTATCCGCGAAGGCGGCCACACCGTCGGTGCAGGTACGGTTTCCAAGATTATTGAATAATAGGTAAACCGACTGTTAAATTTCAAGAGAGCTGCCTCCGGGCGGCTCTCTTTTTCTGTTTATGCAGCAAAGAATGCCGGAAAGCGGGACTGCGGAAAATCGGACGTGCTATAATCAAGATCAGCTTTTTAGCATATGAATGAAGAGGTTATGACATGACAGACAATCTGTTTGACGATCTGAATATCAATATTGATGATTTTCTGACAATCGGCGAAGAAGATTCTGAGGAAACGAGTGAAGAGCTTTCGCCGGAAGACGCTTCAGAACAAAACGAAGCCGGATTGCCTTTGCTGCCGCTGGACGACATGGTCTTGCTGCCGCATCTGCACCTGACCTTTGAAGTGAGCCGAAATGAAGGCAAAGCGGCGCTGAAAGCAGCTTTAGACGATGACATGCTGGTTCTGGCCGCGGCGCTGAAAGATCCCGCGGCGCCGGCTGTGCTGCTGCAGAATTATTATCCGGTAGGCTGCGTGGCAAAAATCCGTCAGGTGATTGAAATCAATGAAAACGGCGTTCTGCGGGTGACCCTGGAAGGTCTGAAACGTGCGGCCCTGGATCCGGAACGTTTTACGGATTTCAAGGATACGGTGGCGCCCTGCAAAGCGTATCCCGATATTTTCCCGGATGATCGCGAAGCACTGCAGGCGCTGGAGGCCAAACGGCGTGCAGCAGTAGAGTCTTTTAATATTTACTTGGTAGAAACGGGCCGGCAGAATGAAAGCGGCGAGACCCTGAGTGAAGAGTTCCGTGCCGATGTTCTCAGCGATAAAATCGGCAGTCAGGTATACACCCGTTTTGAGGACAAACAGAAATTTCTGGAAGAGCAGAATGTCGATAAAAGACTGACGGCACTTCTGTACAAGCTGCAGCAGGAAATTTTTATGGCCCGCTACAGCAAGCAGATCAGTCAGAAAGTCACGCAGGCGATCGATAAAAACCAGCGGGAATATTTTCTGCGTGAACAAATTAAGGTCATTAATGAAGAATTAGGCCAGAGTCAGGACAATCAAACGGCGGCAGATGCCTACCGTGAGAAGCTTGAGGCCGCAGATATTCCGGAGAAAAGCAAGGAAAAGCTGGAAAAGGAAATAGAAAAACTTGCGGTCTATTCTCCGCAGAATCCCGAAACGGCGGTCGTAAGAGATTATCTGGACACAGTTTTTGATCTGCCCTGGGGAAAGATGAATGATCTGCGCTATGATATCGACGATATTAAAAAACGCCTGGATGCCGATCACTACGGCCTGGAAAATGTCAAGGAACGCATTCTTGAATTTATTGCCGTAGAAAAACTGAAATTGAAAAAGGGCAGAGACAGCGGCAAGGGCCCGATCCTTTGTCTGGTCGGCCCGCCCGGGGTCGGGAAGACCTCCGTGGCCTCCTCTATTGCGGCCGCCATGGGCCGGGATTTTGTCAGAATGTCCTTAGGCGGCGTCCGGGATGAGGCGGAGATCCGGGGC
>CALLQJ010000362.1 GCA_938014865.1 uncultured Fastidiosipila sp. | reverse complement strand
TTAGCGGGATCGGTGCCGCGCCTAGAAAAACGCGTCGGCGGCGAGCGCTTAAAAGGCTTTGCCGGCGAAGGGCCGGAGCTTTGGCTGCTCAGCGTCTTAGAGAAAGAGGGCCCTGCCATCTATCGTCTGGAAGAGGAGGGCGGGCAGCTTAAAAAGGCGGCCTGCCTGGAACAGGCCCCTCCCGCGCCGGATCTGAAGCGGCAGCTCAAACGGCAGTTTTACCGGGTGCTTTCTCAGCTTACGGGCATTGCCTTCCCCTGGGGCTCACTGACGGGCATCCGGCCGACTTATGTAGCATCCGAACTGCTCCGGGAATCGGGGCGTGAAAAAAGTCTTCAGATTCTGGAAAAGCGCTACGGACTTAAAAAAGAAAAGGCCGAACTTGCCCTTGCGACGGCCGCCGCGGAAGAAGCGCTCCTCAGGCGCCTTCCGGAAAAGACATACGCGGCGTATATCGGGGTGCCCTTCTGTCCGACGCGCTGTGCCTACTGTTCTTTTACTACCCCGGAGGCCGTGAGCAAAGATCCTCAGAAAAGGGAAGCCTATCTGGATTTAGTCAGCCGTGAAATAAAACAGTTTGAGGCCTTGAGCAAAGGCTCCGATGCCCATTTAAAAGCCTTGTATTTCGGCGGGGGCACACCGGCCGCCTTAAGCGAAGAGGAACTGCGCCGCCTTCTGGACAGTGCTTTTCGTCTGCCGCTCCGGGAGGATACGGAAATTACCTTTGAAGCGGGCCGCATCGATGTCCTGAACGAAGAAAAACTGAAGATTTTAGCGGCATACGGCATCCGGAACATTTGCCTGAACCCGCAGAGCCTCAATGAGGCGACCTTGCGCCGCGTCGGACGAGAGGGGAGCATCGCCCGCTTTTTTGAGCTCTTTGAAGCAGCCCGGCGCTGCGGCATGAAACGGATCAACTGTGATCTGATCGCGGGCCTCGATGAGGATCCTCGAGAACTCATCAGTCATGTCAAAAGACTTTCGGCGCTCGGGGCGGAGAGCATCACGCTGCATACCCTGGCCCTTAAACGCGGATCGGCGCGGGATGAGGCGCGCAAAGCGGCCGGCAAAGACAAAAGAATTCTGCCGGAGCAGGATCTGGAAGAGGCTTTGCACGCGGCCCAGCTTCTGCTGCAGGAAGAGGGCTACCGGCCTTATTATCTTTACCGGCAGAAATACGGCCGGGGCGGCCTGGAAAATACCGCCTTCGCCCGTCCGGGGGAAGAATGCGTTTATAATATAATAATGATGAGTGACTTATATCCCGTGGCCGGCTTCGGTTCTCCAGCGGTTTCCAAATGTTTTTCCGGCGGAAAGGTGAAACGCCTGGCCGCGGCAAAATCTTTAAGTGCTTATTTGGGCGGCGGCGAACGCCTTTTAAAAAAGAAAAAAGAATTTTTTTCTTCTGCCGAACGGCTGAAGACTGAGCCGAAGGCTGAAGGAGCAAATCATGAAAAGAGAAAGTAAACATTACGCCTTTCCGCGAAGACGCGGAGACAATATCACCCTGATCGGCATGCCGGGTTCGGGAAAATCTACCCTGGGCTATATTGCCGCGAAAGAATTAAAGCGGCCCTTCGTTGATACGGATGATGTTCTCTGTGAAATGACCGGCACGGCAGATACGGGGGAACTTTCGGCCAAAACGGATTTTCAGGGCTTTGTGGCGTATGAAGAAGAAGCCGTTTTATCGCTCCGCAGAAAAAAGCATATCATCGCTACCGGAGGCAGTGTGGTCTACAGTCCCCGGGCCATGCGGCATCTGCAGAAACTCGGTTCTGTTATTTATATTCAGGTGCCCTTGGAGGTGATCGAAAAAAGAGTCGGATCGCTGACGGAGCGCGGCGTGATTCTGGCCCCGGGCCAGAGCATGGCCGATCTGTACCGTACGCGGCATCGTCTGTATAAACGCTATGCGGATATTGAATTTATTCCGGCGGAGCTTAATGTGCGTACCTCCGGCACGCTCCTGGCCGCCATGATTACTTATCTCGAAGGAGAAAGGAAGCGTAACTATGAACAAGCGCATCGCAGCTATTGATATCGGTTCGAATGCACCGAAGATGATGATAGCCGAAGCGGCCGAAGACGGCAGGCCCCGGGTGATTGAAACCATCCGCGGGACCTTGTCTTTAGGCAGTGACACGTATAATAATCAGGCTATTTCCGAAGAAAGACTGAATCGCCTGGGCGAGCTTTTGAAAAACTTTCAGACGAAACTGAAAGAGTATAAGGTGAAAAACTACCGGGTAACGGCGACTTCCGCCGTCCGCGAAGCGGTCAACCGGGATTTTGTGATTGCCCGCATCAATCAGCTGACGGGCATGCACTGTGAAGTGCTCAGCAATTCGGCCGAGCGCTATTACCATAACATGGTGCTGGCGGAGAATTTTCCGACGTTTAATGAACTGGCCGAGCAGGGCACGATTGTCCTGGACCTCGGCGCCGGCTCCCTGCAGTTTTCGGCTTTTGCAGACGGCCGGCGGATTATGAGCCAGAATATTAAACTCGGCTACCTGCGGGTCAGTGAGCTTTTCTCGCAGCTGCAGTCCAAAGCGCCTAATTTTGCAGAGGTCATGGACGAATACATCGGCAGCAAACTCAGTGATCTGAACATTGAAGTCTACGATGTCCGCAGCAAGTGGTCCCTGATCGCCATCGGGAATGATCTGGACTATCTGCGGCGTTTTTCCGGGCTGATCGATCCGGAGGACACCTTCCTGAGCGCTGAAAACTTAGAGAAGGTTAATGAGCGCCTCCTGAAGCTGACGCCTCTCGAACTCAATCTGCACCATGATATTCCCTCGGATGTCTCAGGTATCCTGCTGCCGGCGGCCATGATTATTCATCGTTTTGTCGAGCAGAGCAATGCCCCCGGCATTTATATGCCCTCCGTACAGCTGGCCCAAGGGCTTTTGCTGGAGATGGCGGAAAAAGAATATAAATATAAAGTCTCGCGGGATCAGGATAAGGATCTCTTAGGCGAGGTGCGGCATATGGCCCTTCGCTTCGGCGGCGACAAAAAGCATCTCGATGCCAAGGAGCGTGATGCCGTCGCCATCGTAAAAGCACTGCGGAAGAAATACCGCCTGAACAAGCGATTTACTTTACTGTGCCGGGCGGCCGTGCAGCTTTCGGAGATCGGCAAGTGCATCCACCCGGAAAACTACCCGGAATATTCTGCGCAGATCCTGGAGAATTCGGAATTTATCGGACTTTCGCGCCGTGAACAGCTGATTGTGACACGCAGCATCCGCTTTATTCCGGGAAACGATGTCCCCGTGGATCCCTTCCTGGAATACCACAGCTACAACCACCGTTTAACGGTTCTGCAGCTGACCGCGATTCTGCGTCTGGCGGATGCCCTGGAGATTTCCCGCAGCGATAAGATCCGGGATATTAAGGCAAATTTAAAGAAACGTGTCCTGACCCTGACGATCGTAAGCAGCGAGGATCTGACCCTGGAAATCTGGGCAGTCGGCGAAAGAGCCCGGCTGATCAGCGAATTATTCGGCATAGAACTTGTTTTAAAAACGGAAGAACCCGGTCAATAAAAAAAGAATACAGAGAAAAAAAGAAAGAGTGTTTTAAATGGCTGAAAATAAAAAAAGCAAAAAACGTCCGCCCGAAAAAGCGCTCAAAACGCCGGCTGACGAGAGCAAAAGAAAAGAAGAACGAAGCCGCAGCGAGCTCTTTATTAATCGTGAGCTCAGCTGGCTGGATTTTAATGATCGTGTCCTGGGCGAGGCCCGTGATAATAAGACCCCGCTTCTGGAACGTCTGAGCTTCTTGTCGATTACCCAAACGAATCAGGACGAATTTGTCATGGTCCGGGTCGGATCTTTAAAAGATCAGTGCGATATGCAGGATTTTTCCCGGGATATCGCCGGCCTGACGGCGGCCGAACAGCTGACGGCCATCTCGGAAGTCATGCATGAATTTGCCAAAAAACAGTACAGTACCTATCAGCGCCAGCTTCTGCCGCGTCTGGAAAAAGAGGGAATCTTTATTCTGACGCCGGACAGGCTGAGCGAAGAACAGTTCCTTTATATCCGCGAATACTTTACAACCACGCTCTATCCGATTCTGACGCCGATGGCCGTTGATCAGGGCCGGCCTTTTCCGCTGATTCCGAACTTGAGTCAGAACATTGCCGTCTTGCTCGAATCGGCCGATGAAGAAGATGAGAAGCTGCGTTTTGCGACCGTACAGGTTCCCAGCGGCCTGCCGCGCCTGCTGCCTTTGCCGGCGGGAGACTTTGCGGCCCGGCTCGAGCGGGATCCGCAGAGAACGCATTGCTATATTTTATTAGAAGATGTCATCAATCGTTTCCTGGACCAGGTCTTCCACGGACTCCGCATCGTGGCCCGCTGCAACTATAGAATTCTGCGCAATGCGGTGATGGATATTGATGAAGAAGACACCCCGGACCTGATGACCGAAATTGAAAAACAGCTGCGCAAGCGCCAGTGGGGCGAGGTCATCTATCTGGCGGTGCGTGATGATGTCAGTCCGAAACTGCTCGAGACCCTCAGCGGGATGATGCAGGTGGACCCGCAGGATATCTATCATTTAAGCGGCCCCCTGGATCTCTCGTATCTCGGCAAGCTGAGCCGTGCTCCGGAACTGCGCTATCGAAAAGATCTGCATTATCCGCCGTATTCCCCGCAGGTTCCGGCCATGCTCGCAGACCGGGAAGACGAAGACATTTTCGAAATGATCCGGAAAAAAGATATTTTCTTAAGCCTGCCTTATGAAAGCTTTGACCCGGTCCTGGAATTTGTCCGTGAGGCGGCCCGGGATCCGAAAGTGCTGGCCATCAAACAGACCCTCTACCGGGTCAGCGGGCATTCGCCTATTATTCAGTACCTGGAAGAAGCAGCTAATAACGGCAAGCAGGTGCTGGTGCTCCTCGAGCTGAAGGCGCGTTTTGATGAAGAAAATAATATTCAGTGGGCGAAAAAATTAGAACAAGCCGGCTGCCATGTTATATACGGCCTTGTAGGCCTTAAGACCCACAGCAAAATTACCCTGGTGGTCCGGGAAGAAGAAAACGGCATCAGGCGTTATCTGCATCTGGCGACGGGGAACTACAACGATACGACAGCGCGCATTTACACCGACCTCGGCATTTTTACCACAGCGGAGAAGTTCGGCATTGACGCGACGGAATTCTTCAATATGATTTCCGGCTACAGCGAACCGATCGGCTGGCATTCACTGACCATGGCGCCGTTCTGGCTGCGTCAGCGTTTCCTGGATTTGATTGAGCGGGAATGTGAAAACTCCAAAGCCGGCAAAGAAGCCTGGATCAAGGCCAAAATGAATTCGCTGGTGGATGAAGAGATCATCCGTGCCCTTTACAAAGCCTCGCAGGCCGGCGTACAGATTGACCTGGTCGTCCGCGGGATCTGCTGCATGCGGGCGGGGGTGAAGGGGCTCTCGGAAAACATCCGGGTCCGCTCCATTATCGGCCGCTATCTGGAGCACAGCAGAATCTATATTTTTGCCAACGGCGGCATGAAAGAAATTTACCTTTCGAGTGCGGACTGGATGCCGCGTAATCTCAACCGCCGCGTCGAGCTGATGTTCCCGGTAGAAGATGAGGACTGCCAAAGAAGGGTCGAAGAGATCATGGAGCTGCAGCTCAGGGATACGGAACGCGCGCATCTCATGCAGCCGGACGGCTCCTACAAGAAAAAGAGGCGCCGCGGCCGGGAGCTTCTCGATTCGCAGAAACGGCAGGAAGAACTGGCGATTATGCGCTCGGGCAGGGCCGAAGATGCGATGAAAGGGCGCATCCTGCGTCCTGCGGCAGCGCCGGATCCGGACGAGGGAAATTACGACCGGGCTGAAATCGGGGAGATGCTTGACGAATAAAACCTAACCGTCGTCTGCTGCGGCAGGCGGCGGATTTTTTCGGCCGGCGAAAAGGGCGTCCGCGGCCCGCAGGAGAGCCGGATCTTCAATATACCAAGCGCCGATTTCCGGCGGATCAAAATGCTCTGCGGTTTCAGCGTCGCTTTCCAAAAATAAGCGGCCGCCGCTTCGGCTCAGGATAAAACGGCTTGTCCCGCTTTCCAGGAACAGCGAAACGTCTGCGGGAATTGTTTTTTCGGCACAGCCGTAGCTGCCGGGCTGTGCATTATTCAGGGCGGCGATAAAGGGCGCAAGCAGATCGGAAGAGCGTGTGTAGGGAAAGAGTGTAGATCTCGGTGGTCGCCGTATCATTAAAAAAAAAATT
>CALLQJ010000361.1 GCA_938014865.1 uncultured Fastidiosipila sp. | reverse complement strand
CGAAAATGATCCTTTAAGGCAAAAGCAAAGACAGGCAGGCCCCGGCAGCCGGCCGCAGCCGCCGTTTACTTCGAATTCGCCATATACTCCGAATTCGCCGTATACGCAAAATCCGCCCTTTACTCCGAATCCGCAGTTCAGATCTGCGCCTCCCAAGCCTCCTCAGCCGTCCAAGCCGCCTCAGGGACCGCTTCCCGGACAGATTAAGCCGCTGCAGAACGGCCGTGCGGAGATGAACCGCCCGCCGCAGAATTTACGCTATCCTGAGGGCTATCCGGAAAAAAAGAAAATTTACCGCTATGTCACACCCCCGCATTATACGGATGTATTCCCGCCGGCTGCAAACGGCAGAGCGCCGGGAGAAGTACAGGCACAGGCAAACTCGGGGCCGTACCCGAATGCTGCTCCGAATGCTCCGAAAGCAGGGGGAGCGCCTCGGGCAGCAGGGCCAATGCCGCCTGTTAAGCCTTCTTCGCCTCAGCCGCCTCAGCCGACTTCCTTCCCCTATGCTGCGGCTATGCGTCCCGAAGCCTTTACGGTGCCGGGTCCGGAGCGTCCGGAAGATCAGGGGCCTTCGCCTGCTGCTTCGCCGAAGCCCGGGATGAGACCCGGCAGGGCTGCGCCTGACGCCGGCATGCGTTCTCCCGCTCCGGCTGCGCCCCGGACTGCAAAAAGACCTATGGAACACGGCAAAAGTCCGCTTAAAACGGGACCGCTTTATCAGGCCGGTCCGCCGTCTTCAGAAAGACAGGCGGAGGGCAGGGGAGAGTGTGCCCCGCCTACAGCATCCGGCCAAACAGCCGGGAAAACAGCGCCGGAGACTGCGGCAGAGCAGGAGGAAGCAGAAAAATAATATTTTACAATTCAGAAGAGATGAGCTATATTCGAGATTGTAAAATTCTTTATTTTGCAGAGTTAAAATATATTTTTCAGTTTTAAAAGGTTATTGAACGGTAATGTCTTGCCGGTCTTTCAATATGCCTTTTTTTATGTGCATTTTTGTAAAGTATCCGCAAAATGCAAGGATCACTCGACGCAATGCATGATCATTTTCAGCCCTTGCTGAATGCATTTCATGTCGAAAAAAGCCCTACTGCACGATCAAATTTTATAAGTTTTAAGGAATAGGAGATTTTAGGATGAAACAATTTATGGATAAAGATTTTTTATTGGAAAGTGAAGCAGCCCGCACGCTTTACCACAAATATGCGGCAGATATGCCGAT
>CALLQJ010000360.1 GCA_938014865.1 uncultured Fastidiosipila sp. | reverse complement strand
AGATCTGCTCGGAAACATCCGCCGCCGGGAAGAGCATTTCGGCTTTCGACACATTATAGTTCTGCACGAAAACCACCTGCATATACTTATTGACCTCGTCATCATTATTCACCTTCTTGGCAATTTCATTGATGAACTTGATGATGGTTTTTGCCCGGACATAACCGGGAGCGGCCTTCGCACCGAAAATAAAGACGCGTTCGGGCCAGTCCTTGTCCGGATTTTCTTTAATACGATAATAAAGATCAAGGATATAGAAGGCATCCAGAAGCTGGCGCTTATATTCGTGCAGGCGCTTGATCATAATAAAGAACTGGGCATCGGGATTGATTTCAATGCCTTCCGTACGTTTGATCATTTCAGCCAGCTGCACTTTCTTGGCATGCTTAACAGCCCCGAAACGCTCGAGTACTTTTTCATCGTCCTGATACTTCAAAAGATCTTCCAGCTCGTAAAGCTGCTTGACCCAGTCGTCATTTCCTTTGAGCTCGGTCAGGAGTTCGCCCAGCTCGGGATTGCAGTTGCGCAGCCAGCGCCGCGGGGTCACCCCGTTGGTTTTGTTCGAGAATTTTTCCGGATAAACCGCATACCAGTCATGCAGGGTATCCTTGATCAGGATATCGGTATGCAGCTGGGCAACGCCGTTGATGGAATACGCGGTATAGCAGGCCAGCCAAGCCATATGCACCTGGCCGTTCCCGATAATCGACATATATTCAATAGCACCGGGATGCACGCCTCTGTCCGTCATTTCTTTGCGGAACATCTTGTTGATCCGTTCGATAATCGCCAGAATATCCGGGAAGAGGAAGCGGAAAATACTGATATCCCACTTCTCCAGCGCCTCCGCCATGATGGTGTGATTGGTATAGGCAAAGGTCTGCTTGCAGATTTCCCAGGCCTCATCAAAGCTGAGCCCTTCCTTCTGAAGCAGGCGGATGAGTTCGGGAATCGCAATAACCGGGTGCGTGTCATTTAACTGGATACTGTTAAAGTCGGCAAAGGTCCTCAGATCGCCGTGATGCAGTTTATGACGGCGGATAATATCCTGCAGCGAGGCAGACACAAAGAAATACTGCTGTCTGACCCGCAGCACCTTGCCGTCATAGGTCGTATCATTCGGGTAGAGCACGCGCCAGATATCTTCCACGTGATTTCTTTCCCGGACCGCATCATCAAAACGCTGGCTGTTGAAAAGATTAAAGTTAAACTCTTCCGCCGGTTCCGCCTTCCACAGGCGCAGGGTATTCACGTTATTGGTGTGATAGCCCGTAATCGGCAGATCGCAGGGCACTGCCCAGACATCCATATCGTTATAGTGGATCAGGCAGCGGCGATCCCGGCGTTCGATGACGGCCGAATAGCCGTCTTCCATCCAGTCATCGGGATATTCATGCTGATAGCCGTTTTCAAAGCGCTGGCGGAACAGCCCGTAGCGGTACAGAATACCGTAGCCGGTAACCGGCAGATTCAAGGTTGCCGTCGAATCCATAAAGCAGGCGGCCAGTCTGCCCAGGCCGCCGTTGCCGAGCGCGGCATCGCTTTCTTCTTCCAGAACATCGTTGATGTCATAGCCGAGTTCTTCCAATGCCTCTTTCGCATCATCGTAGAGATCGAGGTTAATCAGGTTATTCAGCGTGGATCGGCCGACCAGAAATTCGGCACTGAAATAATGTTCCTGCCTGCCCTTGTTGTATAAAGTTCTCGTCTCCGTCCATTCTTCGGCAATCATCTGATGAATGGTTCTGGCCAGAGCCGTCCAGATATCCCAGTTCGTCGCACATTCCAGCGGCTTGCCGCCGTTTGCCTGAATATGGATATCCAGTGATTTTTTTATTTTATCTTTAATTTCAGACATAGTCTTTCCCCCTGTTAAACAGAATAAGGAGACACATCGCGCCGAAACGCAACATGTCTCCTTAAAACTACACAATTATGATCATGGTAAGCCGTACGGGGCAGACGAATTATGCTTCGTCCGTCTCAGCCGCATTCTCTTCCTGCTCTTTTTCCTGCTCGTCCTTCTCATTCTCTTCCTGAGCGGCACGGGCAGCAGCAAAAGCTTTTTCCATATCGGAAGGTTCGCGTTTCTGCGACTTACTGTCATTGTAGGAATTCGGTGCGCGGTTCTTGTTCCGTTTGTCGCGTGCCTGCTGACGTTTCTCCGCCTGCTCGGCCGCTTCACCGATGAGTTCATCCATCGGCTCAACATCCTTAATGCTGATGCTGATCCGGCGCGTCTCATTGGAGACGTCGAGAACACGGGCATCTACTTCCATGCCTTCTTCAAGCACGTCACTCGGCTTGTTCAGACGCATCGTGGAGATCTGCGAAATATGGCAGAGTGCATCCACACCCGGGGCCAGTTCAACAAAGGCACCGAAATTAAACATTCTGACCACTTTGCCGTGGACGATGGTACCGACCGGGAAACGCTCCTCAACATTGCGGTAAGGATCATCTTCATAGCGTTTGTAACCCAGTGAAATACGCTTGCGTTCTTTATCAAAATCTTTGACGTAGACCTGAATCACATCGCCGACATTCACAATCTCGGAAGGATGCTTAATCCGTCTCCAGGACAGCTCACTGATATGGACCAGTCCGTCTACGCCGCCGATGTCGACAAAAGCACCGAAATCGGTAAGGTTTCTGACAACCCCTTCATAAATGTCGCCGACCGCGATGTTTGCCCATACTTCCTCAGCTCTCTTCTTACGCTCACGATTGAGAAGCGCACGTCTTGAACCGGAGACACGCAGTCTTTTGCGGTCCGGATCAAACTGGGTAACCAGAATCGGGATCTCATGGCCTTTGTAAGCTTCGAGATCTTCCACTCTCTGGTGATCGAGCTGGGTACGATGAATATATATATCGATTCCGCCGTAGGTGGCAATGACACCGTCTCTGACGACTTTGAAAATCTTGACATTAATCGGTGTCTTTTCGTTATATGCCTTTTCAACCTGCGCCTTATACTTGGCGAAGTCTACACGAGCCTTGCTCAGCAGGATCTCTTTGCCCGCTTCGCTGCTGCGGATATTCTTTACATAAACTTCAATCGGTTCCTTTTCGGCGATCGCCTTGTCCAGATCGAAATCAGGATCGGCATCAAATTCGCGTCTGGGAATCTTCCCTTCAGACTTGTCTCTTACGTCGACGTAAACATTATCGTCGTCGTAGCGGACAATCACGCCTTTAACGGTCGCGCCCTTCTTCAGCTGAGGAATGTTGTCAATGTAATCGGTAAAGCTGACATCACCGTTGATCTCGGCCGTCCGATTTTCTGCGGCGTCGGGAGTCTCCTCCTCTTCTTCTTTCTCCGCAGTGACTTCTTCCGCTGCTTCTTCACTTGACTCTTCTTCCTCGGCAGCATCCTCTGCTGCTTCATCGGCCGGAGTCTCTTCTTCAGCTGCAACTTCTTCTGTTGCTTCTGCGGCTGGAGTTTCCTCTTCAGCTGCTACCTCTTCTGTTGCCTCAGACGCTTCCTGATTCTGCTCCTCCGGAGCTTCTTGCTGGACTTCTTTCTCAACACTTGCCGTATCAGCTGAGGTTACTCCCGTCGCGGCAACCGCCTCTGCGGTTTCAGCCGCTTCGTTTTCATGCATAGCCTTTTCTTCATGTTCACTCATTACGTGGATAACCTCCAAATTGATTTATACTACGTACGATATTTTACCATTAAACGCATTCTTTGCAATTTATTAATGGACTTTTACGGGCTTTTTTCGCCTTTTTGACCGCTTTTCCCCATACTTTTGCGAAAATAACACGAAATGTTGACAGATAAGCTGTTACTCATCTTCGTTTTGGAGCCGGCCGCCCGTCAGCTCCGCTTTATTGCGCAGCGGATATTTTTCGCCTTTAAGGGCGAAAATCTTTTCCATCAGCTCAATCGACAAGGTCATCATCTCTTCTTCACTGAGCCGGGTCCGCGGCGGCAGATCAATGGTATAAGGTTCGCCGACAATCAATTTCGTTTTGCGGAAAAGCTTGAATTCGCCGTCAACGGCAACCGGCAGAATCTGTGCATTGTAGCGCATGGCCAGCGATATTGCGCCCGTTTTCGGCGGCGTATTTCTCAGTTTTTCCGGATCATTGCAGCGTGTGCCCTGCGGGAAAATGCCGAGTACGCGTCCCTTTTTCAGACAGGCCATCATCATGCGCAGCGACTTCGGTTCCGGATTGTAGACATCCAGCGGAATAGCGCCCCACCAGGGAATAAAATGCGAGCTGAAATGAAAGCGGAACAAGGATTCGCGGGCCACCCAGTATACCCAGCGGTCAAGCTGCAGATGGATAAGCGGGATATCAAAGTAATGCACGTGATTGGAACAGAGCATGACGGGCCCTTCATCCGGCAGGTTTTCCGGATTCTCCACTTCCGCCCGGAAAAGGAGCTTCATAAAGAAACGGACCACATACCAAATGACTTTGCGTCCGCCCTTTTTCATCTCGTGTTCTTCCGGCAAAGGCTTCGCCAGATTCTTCGCAACACGTTCTTCTTGTTTTTCATTCAGCATGCTCATACACGCCCTCTTTTCTCGGCAGCAATACGCAGGACTTCTTCCAGGACCTCTTGGGCATTCATGCGGTCCGTTTCCAGCAGCACCGCATCCTCCGCTTTTCTAAGCGGCGCCAGGGGTCTTTCGGCATCCTGCTTATCCCGGTAATTGATTTCACTTAATACCGCATTATAATCCGCTTCTTCGCCTTTTTCGATCATTTCATCGTAGCGCCTTTTCGCGCGCACCTCGGCAGACGCCGTCAGAAAAATTTTGCATTCGGCATCGGGCAGGACATAGGTCCCGATATCGCGGCCGTCGACAACGATATCTTTTTCGGCGGCAATCTCCCGCTGCAAGGCAACCATCTGAAGACGTACGGGCGGGAGCGCGGAAACATCCGAGGCCGCCCGGGAAACCTCAGGCGTGCGGATCTTGCGGCTGACATCCTCCCCGTTCAGGAAAATGCGCTGCGAGCCCTTTTCAAAGCGAATGTCAATTTCGGCATTCCGGATCGCTTTGCTCACTTCTGCTTCATCAAATGTGGAAATGCCCTTCTCCAGACACAAAAGCCCGCAGGCCCGGTACATGGCCCCGGTATCCAGGTAAATCATGCCCAGTGCGCCGGCCGCGGCTTTGGCCAAAGTGCTTTTGCCGGCTCCGGCAGGTCCGTCTATTGCTATTGTAAAAGGATCATGCTTCATTTTTATCCTGCTTTCTTCTGCTTAAATATAACGGTGGGCCAGACCGATCGCGACGTCATTGAGATGCAAAAGCCCGATACTCAAAAAGACGGCCACCGAAAGGTGATCGTTCAGCCTTGCGATGCCGATCTTGCCGCCGACATTAAAGCCGGTCGCTTTTTCCGCAAGCTGGGTCAAGGCCTCATGGCAGGCACCGGCTACGGCGCCTTCTTCCGCATGGCTGGTGCGGATAACACCTTCCCGTTTCGCGGCGACCACCGCAGCTTCCAGCATGCGGCTCATACTCTCGGGGAAGGAACCGCCGAAATCCGCAGCCGCCGCCGAAATGCCGCTGCCTTTAAGTTCGCGAATCAATTCGGCTTCGCTTTTTCGGCTGTCGGTCAAAGCGCACAGTACCGCTGCACGGGCCGTACGCCTGCTTTCGGTTTTATGAGGATCATTATTTCGCTGCTGTTCACGACTCATATTCGGCCTCCCACTGATAGGATTTATTCCTCA
>CALLQJ010000359.1 GCA_938014865.1 uncultured Fastidiosipila sp. | reverse complement strand
GAATCGATGGAGGTAACGCTCGATCCAAAATTCCTGTTTAGGATAACCGAGGTGGGCAAGGTGACGGGAAAATCCCAATGCCCGAGATGCTTGCCGAGAAAGGCCACGATGATAATCAGGACACAGAGTCCTGCCAGGAGCCGGTCGGCCAGCTTCAGGTTCAGGCTCAAGGGGACATAAGGGTAGGGACAGTCTTTGGAACTTCTCCGCCGGTCTTTCCGGACGAGTATTTTCCCGGGGCCCGCATGAAGACGCCGGCGCAAAGCGGCCGCATGTTCTGGCTCATTTTTCTTTTCGGCCGCCTTCGCCGCCCCTTCGGTCTGCCGCGCTTCTTCGGGCGTGAGCGGGGGCGTGGCCTCCACCGCAAAGTGAAGGTCGAGGCCTTCTTCCGCAAGAATCCGGCAGAACATCCGTTCGATCGCCCGGGATTTTTTCGGCGAGGTAAAGACTACGGAGAGATCCTTTTCAAAACTCACCATGGAAAACTGCGGGCGGACGGCGGAGGTCATCACATTCATTTCTTCAAGATCCGTCGTCAGATCCGGCGGCAGGCGGAAACGGCCGAGATTGGTCATGGCAGCGGTGATGCCGAAGTTATTGATGAAATTAGCAAAACGCAGGATCGCATCCTTTAAGACAAGCGGGACCAGGCGGATCGCCAAAGTCTTTTCCAGACGGACAAAATTTGCTGCCCGGGCCCGGATCTTCTCCTTGCTGCTTTTTTCTTTCAGCTGCTGTGTAAGTGATTTGGCAAGTTCCGGGACCGCCGGCCGCTTCCCCGGAACGAAGGTATAGTCCAGCATGACGGTAGCAAAGAAATTGCGCAGGCTGAGGGAAGGAAAATACTGCCGCAGATCAACGGGTACGGAGAGCACGATGCGCCTTCTGCGCTTTTTCTTTTTCTCCGGCATCGTCCGGGCAATCGCGAGCATATACACCGCACAAAAATAGCCCGTCAAGGTCGCCCCCGCCGCCCGTGCCGCCGCCAAGGCGTCGGAAGTCCGGAGGTGAATTTCCAGGATATTCATGCGCCCGTCCGCCGTCTGCTCGCCTTTGATGCGATAGACGGGGGCTTTGCTCTTATCTTCGGAGGAGGTCCCCTGCACGAGAGACGAGGCCTCGAAGTCCTCATGCTTTACGTCGGAAAAATACTCCGTAAAACTGTCCGCCTTGCTTTGCGCCGCCACAAAATACGGCACGACGCCCGAAGCCGGACGCTTATCCGCCTCGCGGCAGAGATTCAGGTAATGAATTAAAAGCAGCTGAAAAAAAGCCACGGCTCCGTTGCCGTCCGACAAAGCATGGAAAACTTCCAGATGAATGCGGTTCGCCCGGTAAAGCACCCGAAACAAAAGCCCTCTGTATTTGCTTCGGTAAATCTGCGCACAGGGGATTTCTTCTTCTTTTTCTGCCTCGGGGCGCAGCTCGGCATGTTCGGCAAAATACCAAAAAAAGCCCCGCCTCAAGGTGGCATGGTAAAGGGGAAAGCTTTCATAAGCTTTGTCCAAGGCTTGTTGCAGCAGTTCCGGGCGGACATCTTCCGCCAGACCCGCAGTCAGGCGAAAGACCTTGGTATCGACCGAGGTGGTGGTCGCCAGGAAGATCTTGGAGGCGTTATCGAGC
>CALLQJ010000358.1 GCA_938014865.1 uncultured Fastidiosipila sp. | reverse complement strand
CCACGGTCTTGGGCTCTTCGGTAATGCCGACCGCTTCTGCCCAGTCTTGTCTGTAAGACAGACCGTAACGGCCGATGTCACGTGTTCTCGGAATCGCAATCAGCTTGCCGTCCACGGAAAGAGCGGCCGCAACATTTTCATCGAGCTGTGAAAGATTAGGATACTTTTCCGCATCCCAGATATAATCATTCAGATCAACAAAAGCGCCTGCCTGCGCAGCACTGACCACCTGGCCCGAAACAGAGCCGCCGTGTGTGATAATCTGCGGCATGGTTTCCGGATTGGCCATAGCCAGCGTAATTTTTTCTTCCGTGACCTCGTTATTCATCCATTCGATATCGATATTAACACCGCAGTGCTCCTGGACTTTTTCCATGATTTCTTCGGCATGTTCACCGGAGTTGGACGCACCCGCATTAAAGTCGATGGTCAAAAACGAGATGGTAGGACGCTCTGCGTCGACGTCGTCGCCGCCGTTTTCATCCTCTTTATCTTTTGAATCGTCTTTGTCCTTCGAATCGTCTTTGGACTTGTCGTCGTCTTTTTCCTCGGTTTTTGTCGGCTTGTCTTTCTCATTGTCTTTGCCGTTGTCTTTCCCGCCGCATGCTGCTAATGAGAACAGCATGGTCAGGGTCAAAGCGCCGGCTGTCAGTTTTTTCATTAAACCAGACTTCATTTCTTTCTCTCCTTTTATTTTATATTTCTCAGGTCTTGCGACCGTCATCCGTAAATTTCTGTTAAGTAATGGTTTGCTTTGAAATGATTATTTAAAAGCAAACAGTCCTATAAAAACATCTTGCGAAATGCGTATCGTATACAAAAGATTTAGCCTTTAACGGCACCGACCATCACGCCCTTTGTGAAATACTTCTGAATAAAGGGGTACGCGATAAGAATCGGAAGCGTTGCAATTACGGTACAAGCCATTTTTACGGCCTTATCCGGCGGTGCGCCGTTCAGATCGTAAAAGTCCATGATCGTCTCATCTATGGAGGACGTCAGGAGAATAATGGATCGCAGCTGTACCTGGATCGTGAATTTTTCGGCCGTCTTCAGATAAATCATCGCATTGAAGTAGCCGTTCCAGTAACCGACCGCATAAAACAGGGAAATCGAAGCGATCACCGGCTTGGACAGCGGCAGATAAATTTTCGAAAAAATATGCAGATCATTTGCACCGTCCACATAGGCAGCCTCTTCGAGCTCCCGCGGCACATCCTGGAAGAAGTTTTTAATGATGATCATATTAAAGGGACTGATCAGACCGGGCAGAATCAGAGCCCACCAGCTGTCGTATAACTTATAAAGTCTCGTAAATACGATAAAGGAAGGAATCATGCCGCCGCCGAAGAGCATAGTAAAAATAACCATGTTCAGGAAGAAGTTTCTCCCTCGGAAATGCGGCTTCGATAAAGGATACGCAAAGGTCAGGGAAAACACCATGCAGAGGAAGGTGCCTAAAATCGTGATGATTAAGGAATTCCGCAGGCCCCGCATAATATTCGCGGTTTTGATTGCGTATTTATAGGCATTCAGAGACCAGACCTCAGGGATGATAAAGAAGGCCTTTTCCGTCAGTTCCTTTTCTGTCGCAAAGGAACCGGCAATCACATAGATGAACGGCAGAACCGTCGAGATTGCGACCAAAGCGAGAAAGACATAGATGATTACATCAGCTACTTTATCGCCCGTACTGCGTTTAATGACACCTTTTCTGTGCCGGCCTGTTTTGATTTTTGCTGTACTTGCCATTTTATTTCTGCCTCCTTTCCTCAGTAGATTCCGGTTTCGCCGGCCTTCTTGGCCACCCAGTTTGCACTGAGCACCATGATCATGCCGATCAGTGATTTAAACATGCCCGCTGCGGCGGAGAATGAATATCTGCCGTTCACAATACCTCGGGTATAGATGTAGGTATCAAAGACATCCGCGGCCGAAACGTTCAAGTCATTTCTCATCAGGAAAATCTGTTCATAGCCTGTATTCAAGAGGCCGCCGACTCTGAGGATCAGCATCATGACGATGACCCCTTTAAGAGCAGGCAAGGTGATGTACCACAAAAGCTGCCAGCGGTTGGCCCCGTCAATACGAGCCGCTTCATACATTTCCTGGTCCACGCCGGATAAGGCAGCCAGGAAAATAATGGTGCCGTAGCCGGTTTCTTTCCAGACGACCTGTCCGACAATCAGTCCCCAGAACATGTCGCTTCGGGACAGTATATCGACTTTATGTCCGCTTACAGAGGCGATAATCTGATTGATGATCCCGTCGGAGACGTTAAAGAGCTGATACGTCAAACTGGCAACGATAACCCAGGAAATAAAGTGCGGTATATAAATAAAGGTCTGAACCGTTCTTTTGTACCCCTGATGCCGGACTTCATTCAGCAGAAGCGAAAGGATAATCGGCGCCGGGAAAAAGAACAAGAGCTGCAGCAGACTGATGCCCAGCGTGTTCTTAAAGAGGCGCGGAAAATCCGGCGTGTTGAAAAATTTTCTGAACTGATCTAAACCGACAAATTTGCTCCCTTTAAATCCGAGGAAAGGGCTGTACTCCTGAAACGCTATCACCAATCCGCCCATCGGCATATAGCGGAACATAATGAAATAAATCAACCCCGGGAGAAGAAGAAAATACAGCCATTTGTGTCTTTTAAAATAAATACGAAAAGGCATCTTCTTCGGTTTAACTTTAGCTAAAGACGGATCCTTTTTACTCAAGGTCTCCTCCTCTCAATGACAACAGTCAGGCTTATGTTTTATTTATTTTCACAGGGCCCGGCAATTTCTGTCGTCATCGGTCTAATCCCCAGGCTCCGTGTAAATTAGTTCATGAACAAGATCTTAAAATATGAATATTGTGTTCAAGACTTGTTCCGATCTGTCCTTTTGTGAAATCCGGGCGGCAGTCCCGCCGTCAAGCACTTGAGTTGAGCAAAGTTCTTCCTAAAATTGTCTGCATTTATTTGCTTTGTCTCAAAATGCGTTCCGTTACTTTCACAAATTCTTACGCTTCTTTTAACTTTACTTTAAATCATTTTTAATGATTATTGCCGCTTCGTTTACTATTATGTCTTAATTTACCACTTAATTATGCACTATGACAATAACCTGTATTTTCAAAAGAATATCTTTGATTAATCAAATTGTATGTTCACAGGCGATGAACTTGTCTGTTTTCCTTCGTTCTTCTTGCGGTATGCATTCGGTGTCATCGCATATTCACGATTAAAAAGCGTATAAAAGTAACTTGTGTTGTTATAGCCCACGACGGCGGCAATCTCCTTGACCGGCAGCGTCGTACTTAAAAGAAGTTCCCGAGCAAGTTCCAGCCGCTTAGCCTGCAAATGCTCTGTAAACGTCTTTCCGGTTCTTTCTTTTACCGAAGAACTGACATAGGCCACGGACACATGGTGCTTGCGGGCGATCCTCCCCAGATCGGGATCTGCATAATGCTCTTCCGCTTCGCTTAGTGCTTCTGCCGTGACCACATGCTGCTAATCACCGGCCTCCCTTAAGGTATGCTCCGAATAACGGCTGATGGTCATCAGCAGGGTCGTCATCGTCAGCTTGCTGATCTGTTCATCCACCTGCTGTTCAAAAAGCAAAGACCAGATAAGATTTTCAATCAGGTTTTGCGCCGGCAGCAGATCACTGACCTTATAGTGAATATAAAGCGGTTCACGGCGGTCGGTGTAAAAGGTGCTGAGCAGAAATGAACTCAGCTCACTTTTTTCGGAACTAAGCCTAACGGCAAAATCAAAAAATCCGGGCAGTGCCAGAATGTTGACGCCGATGTCTTCCTTCCCTGCTTTTTTGATGGCATGTGAGACGTGCTGGTTTAAAAGCAGGAGTTCGCCGGCTTTTAAATCGATCTTCGTCTCACCGTTGATGAGATGCTCTGTGGACCCTTGGCACATATAGATCATTTCTACATAGTTATGGCGGTGATCCGGAAAATCCGTAAAGCGGGTGTGCGGTCTTACCGATACAAGCTGCTGCTGATTTTTCATCTTATGAAAATCAATAATAAAGTCTTTGCGATCGGTATAAATATTTTTGTCCAGACCTTTCCCCTCAAGGATCATCTCTTCTTCTTCCGTTATTTGCGAAAGCCGTTTTAGAAGTTCCTGATTCACACATCTGCTCCTCACGTATTAAGCGATACCCCATCTCTAATAAGAGAATATACGCTGAAAACGCGCATTTCTACTTAAATATGCACGAAATCTGAGTGATTTCGCTTATTTCTCCGTGAAATTGCAAAGTACTCGGGCTTTTTTGCCCGATAAATCATTCACTCTGACCAAAGAAAAGCACGGCCCCCGATCCTTTTCAGGAACAGGAGCCGTGCTTTTGTTAAAAACATTCAAGGAATGATCAGTGCGCTAACTCATCAAGTACAAATCGCATATCAAAGGTTTTGCCGTTGCGGTAAACGCGCATCTCCACGCTTTCGCCGGCTTTGTGGCGATTCTTGATCACCAATTAAATCAAAGTACACAGCTTATCGGCAAACTCAATGATAATATCGCCGACCTCAAGACCTGCCTCGGCAACGGCTGAACCCGGTGCAATTTCATGCACAAGTACACCCGGCACAAGTTTGGACGCATAAGACGCCGCCATCTGCTCAGTGACCGTGCTGCCGCGGATATTAAGACTCGGCTGTCCGGCAATATAGCCGTCGTTGACCAAAGCGTTTATGATCGGCGTGGCCGTATTAGAGGGAATAGCGAAGCCGAGACCTTCAACAAAGTTGCCGCTCATCGGCTGTGATCTGGCCTTCGCGACATTGATGCCGATCAGTTCGCCGTAAGAATTAAAGAGGCCGCCGCCGGAATTTCCGGAATTGATGGCCGCATCCGTCTGGATCAAATTCCGCAGTTCGACCAAAGCGCCGTCTTCTCCTTCGACAATCATAGTACGTCCCAGCGACGAAACAATCCCCGCGGTCACCGTTCCCTGCAGATCGCCTAAAGGATTGCCGACCGCCACGGCGAGTTCCCCGACTAAAAGATCATCGGAGTTCCCGATGGTCGCCGCCGGCAGATCGCTTTCACTGATTTTAATAACGGCGATATCATTATGCGGGTCCGTCCCGATCAGTTCGGCCCGGTAATTCTGCCCGCTGGCTAAAACCACGTCTATCTGATTCGCCTTAGCAATTACGTGATTATTGGTTACGATATAACCGTCGGCGGAAACAATGACGCCGGAACCGGCATTTTCAAATTCCAAGGTGCCGTACAAGGTTTCCCGCAGCCCCGTCGTACTGATCGCAACAACCGTCGGCTGGGCCGTTTGGGCAATTTCCATCGTGGAAAGCGGTTTTTGTCCGTCTTTAATTTCCTCTCTTTTGGCCGCCTCCGCAATATTCATATGCTTTTCCCGCTCACCGCAGCGCTGTGCTTCGGGACAGATTTCGGCAACGATCTTTGTTTCTTCCGTTTCTGTCTCATGCGTTTCTTCCGGCTCGTTCGCGTGATTTCTGAATATATACTGTGTTACACCGCAGGAAGACAGTAAAAAAACGGCTGCGGAAAGCAGCGCTGTCAACACCGTTGTTTTCTTTTTTACAGCCCTACACGCAGCATTCGCTTCCCTGTTTACCGACATGCATAACCTCCCTCTTTATCTTCAAATATTTTTCAGCTTTTATCTAAACCGCTGTTTACAGCTTCGAGTATCTTCTTTTAGGTAAATTGCTGCTGCTCACAGCTTTAAGTATCTTCATTATAGTAAAGCCGGCTGAACTGCCGGCTTCTTATTTCTCAACGCTTTGAAAACAATATATGAATTCTTATAGGGAATTCCCCGGAATCGCTGTACAGAGGGGATTTCGCGAGATTTAAAGGTCAAATTGTTTTTGTTTCTTTTTGATCTCACTGATATAGCGTTTATTCCGCAGCGCCAGTACAATACCGGCTAAAAGCAAGACGAGATTGAGTATCAGAAGAAAATAAATCCAGCCGGCGGGACTTCGGGTACTCATATAGTAGGTCAGAAGAAAGAGGGTAAAGACCACGGTGATCAAATACCAAATCAGTTTTTTCTGGGCTGCTTTATGCAGACTGATCTGCTTCTCCAAAGCTTCATGCAAAAATTCGCGCCGGAGATCCGCCCCGCAAAAACTGCACTTCAGCTCTTCTGCAGGCGGCAGTTTATCATCGTAGGTAAAAACCGCAGACCGCCCGCATTTGGGGCAGTCCGCGGTCACTTCGCTTATGGAAGTTTTATTCTTATTTCTTTGCGAAAAAAGGGCCATAATCAGCTGACAATGCCTTTCATCGGATCGACATTAACGGTCATCCCGTCCTTCAGGATCGTGGTCGCATTCTTCGCATGGGAGATTGCCGGAATATTCAGGATGGTCGCCACTTCTACCGCGTAATCGGAATCTTCGCCCTCGCAGATAATGGCACTGGCCTTACGCATCAGCGGCAGATCCGAGCTGTTGAATTTGCGGGCCACCATAATCGGATTGGCCGGCAGCTGGCATTTATAGTCTTTTCTGTCGTCCGGCAGAACCACCACTTCGCCGACTTCCATGAATTTGCCGGTCCCGCGTCCCGTTACCAGAACTTCTCCGACATGTTCGACTTTCATTGTATTGGTCGTGCCGCTCATGCCGATCGGCGTTCCGCCGATTAAGACCACAAGATCACCGATATTGACGAAGCCGTTCTCTTCCGCGATATCGCCGGTCATCTTGAACATTTCATCAGAAGAATTGGTTTTGTCAATCAGATAGCACTGTACGCCCCACGCCAAGGCAAGCTGTCTCTGGGTACGGCTTGAGTAAGTCGTCGCCACGATCGGGCACTGGGGACGGAAGCGTGAAAGCATTCTGACCGTACGGCCGGAAGAGGTGACGCAGAGAATCGCATTTGCATTCAGATCCATCGCGGTCGTCACGCCGGCATGGCTGACAGCAGTTGCAACGGAAGGCACAAAGCTGTGACGCTCCGAGCTGAAAACTTCCCAATAGTCCACGGAACTTTCAATTTCTGTGGCTATCTTATGCATCATTGCCACGGCCTCGGTCGGATATTTGCCGCTGGCCGTTTCACCGGAAAGCATGATCGCACCCGTTCCGTCAAGAATCGCGTTCGCAACGTCCGAAACTTC
>CALLQJ010000357.1 GCA_938014865.1 uncultured Fastidiosipila sp. | reverse complement strand
GGTGCATCCGATCCCGACGAAGAGCTGCCGAAATTCCTCGAAGAACTCGAGCAGAACAACGTCGATATGGTCCTCGAAGAAATCGAAAATCAGTTAGCGGATTTTGAGTAATATGAACAACGCAATTTATGCAGGCAAAGCCCCGGGGCCGGATTCGGTCCCCGGGGTTTCCCGCTTGCCGGACATTTTATTCGTCTTAGCAGATGACATGGGCGCCTGGGCACTGGGTGCTGCAGGCAACGAAGAAATTAAAACGCCTGTTCTCGACGGTCTGGCCGAAAAAGGCCTGCGTTTTGAAAATTTCTTTTGCACCTCCCCCGTCTGCTCGCCGGCCCGCACGTCCATCATGACCGGCCGCATGCAATCTTGATAAAGAGAAACTCGGAGAACATCGCTCGCATCCTTACTACGCGCATGAGAGCAAGCCGATCGGCTACCTGGACGGCATGACCTGCTATACCGACCTTCTGCATGAGGCCGGCTATATCAACGGCTTGTGCGGAAAATGGCATATGGGCGACAGCCTCCGCCCGCAGCACGGCTTTGATTCCTGGTTTACCATCGGCCGCGGCGGCTGCCACTATTATCTGGCGGACGTCATTAAAGACGGCAGGCTCTATTTTGAGAAGCGCTATATTACCGACGTCATCACCGATGAGGCCGTGGCCTTCCTGGATGAGCATAAGGATGAAGAACGCCCGCTCTACCTGAGCGTGCATTATACGGCTCCGCACGATCCCTGGGACGAAGACGAGCACCCTGACGATCTCCTGGACTTGTACAGAGACTGTCCCTTCGACAGCGTGCCCGATCTGCCGCCTCATCCGAATCAGATCCCCAGTGCGCCCGTCGGGCGCGGGGAACGGCGCAAGGAGCTGCTTCGAGGCTACTATGCCGCCATCAGCGGCATGGACCGCGGCATCGGCCGCATCCTCGGACATCTCCGGGAAAATACCTTGATTATCTTCCTCGCGGACAACGGGATGAACATGGGCCATCACGGCATCTGGGGCAAGGGCAACGGGACATTCCCGCCGAATTTCTTTGATACCGCGGTGAAGGTGCCGCTGATCGTCAGCTGGCCCGGCGTCCTGCCGGAAGGCCGGGTGATCGAAAGCATGCACAGCGAATATGACTTCTTCCCGACCTTTGAGGCGCTTCTGGATACGAAAGCCGGCGACGGCCAAGAGCAGCTGCGCCCGGGCCGTTCCCTCTGGCCGGTTCTGCGCGGCGATGAATCCGCCGAAGACGCTCAGGAGACACTGACCGTGGTCTTCGATGAATACGGGGCCCACCGCATGATCCGGAGCCATGAAGAAAAGCTGGTCGTCCGCTATCCTTACGGGCCGGATGAATTCTACGATCTCAAAGAAGATCCGGAAGAATACCACAACCGCATCCATGACCCGGCCTGTGCCGGACGCATTCAAGTGCTTCGGAAAAAGCTTTGCGGGTGGTTTACGGAACATGCCGATCCCAAGCTGGACGGTTCCCGTGAAGCCGTCACCGGCATGGGACAGCTGCACCGGGGCGGCGTTTACAGCGACGGCAGCCCGACTTACGGAGAGATCCCGGATACAAAGTTCTGGTAAAGCCGGAACGCACGATGCCTTAAAGTACCCTCCGAAGATGTGCTTGGGGGAAAGGGCGGGACGCTTCAGCGTTCCGCTCTTTTATTTTCTCTTTCGGCCTGTGCCCGGCGGATTCTTTTCAAGAGCTCATGCAGCACAATGCCCGCCGCTGCCGCCAGGATCAGCTCGGCCGCAAACTGCGCATAGGCGATGCCGTAGGGCGGGAAGAAATGATTCAGAATAATCAAGGCCGGAATTTCCAGGATGATCTTCCGCAGGACGGCAAAGAGCAGAGAGTTTTTTCCCATGCCGCAGGCCTGAAACACGCCGACGCCGATAAAGTCAATCCCGAGAAAAGGCAGGGCCAGGCTCAGGCCTTTCAGATAGCGGCTGCCCCAAGCGATCACGTCGCTGTCCTTCATAAAGAAGCGGATAATGCCCCGGGCCGCCGTCAGATAAAAGACCGTCATGGCCGAGAGGAAAACAAGAGCGGCCGCCATCGTCACCCGGATCGCTTCTCTCATCCGTTTTTCATTTTTTGCGGCAAAATTATAGCCGACCAGGGGCATCCGGCAAAAGCGAACCTCTTTTTCCGTCGGCGTGCCGTAGAGGGTGCCCT
>CALLQJ010000356.1 GCA_938014865.1 uncultured Fastidiosipila sp. | reverse complement strand
AATTCAACAAATCAAACAAAGCGATCATTGAAACGATCATATCTCTCGCAAAAGGCCGGAAGCCTTTGCTTCCGTTTTATCTAAGTACTGTTTCAGGACATCGGGATAATCGATGGTCATCCCGCCTCTGGCCCCGCTCTCCAGCACTTGCTTCATAATCTCCGGACTTCCTACCGCCCAGGCTCTCACCGAGATGCCCTGCGCTTGTATTGCGTCCACTAAATCCTTCGTCAGGCTGCTTCCGGGAAGACAGAGCTGATTGATCCCGTACTCTTTTATAAAGGCCAGACACTTTGCATCAAAAGTCCGCGTGAGCCAGCCCAGGCGGATCTTCCCGTCCGAAGCTCTTGCCGCTTTCAGATCCTCCGGATGAAAAGAGGTAATAAAGGATTTTTCCTTTACCTGATAGCGCGTAAGCAGCTGCAGGACGTCCTCCGCGATGCCGCGTGTTTTTAATTCAAAGGCAAAGGTCAAGTCCCGGAAGGCGAAATAGTGCAGGAAGTCTTCCAGAAGAAGCAGGCGGTCAGCAGAAATCCTTGCGCCGTCTCGCCCTTTCACCTTCATCTAATTTTTTGTTGATTCCGGAACCGAAGATTCAGGGGGCGGTGTTTTCGCTTATTTTCATCCATGATAAAAGAGAGCCGTGCAGGACAGCTTTTCTTTGTTTAAGCTCTGAAAAGGCAGCCTGCAGCGGCTCTCTTTTTATTCTTAATAGTTTCGCCGGATTTCCGCGAAGTGCTTTTTTCTAAAAAGCCCTATTAATTCGTTTTCTGTTTTGCCTTGGCTTTTCCCGTTGATCCTCTGTTTACAAGATAAGGTGTGTACTCAATCTTGTTCAGATAACTTTGTTTTTTATCCTCGGTCACCGTATTCATTTCTAAAATCATATCAACGGCAGAGCGGCATCTCCTTTGCAGGTGATGATCGATGGTGGTCAGTCCGGGTGTCGTAATGCCTGAGGAAAATATATTGTCAAAACCGGCAACGGAATAATCTTCCGGAATATTATAGTGCTCGCACTTCAATTCATGCATGATGCCGATGGCAGTCATATCGTTAACCGCAATCAGTGCGGTAGCGTTTGACTTATTTTCCGTCAGAAATTTCCTGCAAAGCCTGCGGCCCACTTCGAACTCATAAGGTTGTGCATCTTCCTGACTCTCGGCCTCTCTTTTTTCGTCCTCTACAATGACTTGAAGGGATGATTCTCCGAGGCCATGACTTTTCAGCTGCGATTTGATGCCTTCAAGCCGCTGGCTTCTGGCCATGGTGAGATGATTGAAAGGTGTCGAGAAAAAGGCAAAATTCCGGTGTCCGAGCTGATAAAGATGTTCTGCCAGCATAGATCCTGCCGTAATATTGCTGAGTTCTATTGAGCAGATTGATAAATCTTCATGTTTTTCGCCGATAATCACAACCGGGAGCGTTTTTGATATTTGCTCAACTAATCTGGGAAAACTCGGTAAAAAGGCATAAATAACGCCTTCAAGGGAATCGCTCAGGAATGTATCCAAATAAAATTTTTCAAGATCAGGCCGTCTGAATGTATTACATAATATAACCCTGTAGCCGAGACGGTCGGCATACCCCTCAAGGAACTGAACGAGTTCACTGTAATATTGATTGGTTAGGGTAGGGACAAGTACGAGAAGCATTTTGCTTTGGCTGCTGCTTTTTTTGTGTTTCCTGCGGGGCAAAGAATAATCTAATTTCCGGGCAGCTTCAAAGACGCGCTCTTTTGTTTCATTGCTGAATGTAATCTTATCGTTATTATTTAAAATCAAAGATACAGAAGCTTGAGAGACACCGGCTAAATCTGCCACATCCTGCATGGTAGACTTTTTCATGAAAAAATCTCCTTATAAAAATCTTAAGTGCTAATATTATCTCTTTATTAATATCAGAAGTCAAAATCATTAGAAAGATATTAATTGAGGAAAACGCAAAGGAATTTCCAAATACGTATTAATCAAGGCGTTGAGTTGACAAATTTGATTTTTTTAATCTATACTGACAGTAATATTACTGATAATATTTGATTATTACTAATAAATCCTGCTTTACAATTTTATAAAGACAGAGGTTACACATGGCAGAAAAGTTTATGACAGAGAACAAACCTATTGTAGCGCTAGGGGAGCTTTTAGTTGATTTAATTCCGGGTAAAGAAGGGATGTTGATAGAGGATGCGGGACCTGTCATAAAAACTGCCAGCGGCTCAGCCGGTATATTTGCCTGTGCTGTGTCACTCCTGGGCGGAAACGGAGCATTCATCGGCAAGCTGGGAAGAGACAAATTAAGTCAAATGGTTTTAAAAACACTGCAGGCGCAGGGCGTCGATACCGGCGGCATAAGCTACAGTGAAGAAGGCCAGTTAGGCCTTGCATTTTTAGAATATACGGCAGAAGGCAGAAACTACCAATATTATCGTAAGAACTCTGTCGGCAGCCGATTAAAGCCTGAAGACTTAGATGAAAAATATATTGCATCAGCGTGGGGGGTCCATTTCCCCGGGATGCTTTTGGAACTTAATGAAACAATGCGTGAGAGCTGCTATCAGTTGATTAAGCTTGCCAAGAAAAATAATGTCTATCTCTCCTTCGATCCGAATATTCGTACGGAATTAACAGAGAATGCTGAAGCCTTAGACCGTCTTCGCTATGTAGTAAGTCAAGCCGATATTGTTTCCCCGACTTTGGAAGAAGCGCAGATTCTTACGCAGTGCAGTGAGATAAAAGATGTGATCAGAGAACTGCACAATATGGGCCCTGAAGTGGTAGCGATCACGCGGGATAAAGACGGTGCTGTTATCAGCAAAGGCGGGTCTGTTGCGGTAGCCGAAGGAATAAATGAGAAAGCAATCGATCCGACAGGTGCCGGAGACACCTTTGCAGCAGCTCTTTGTGTAGGCTTAAAAGAACAGTTTCCCCTGGATAAACTTGCATTGTTTTGTAATTGTGCGGGTACCTTAGCGGTGAAGAATCATGGGGCTATCGGTATGGCCATTCCCGACAGAAAAGAAACTGAAAATTATATGCGGCGTGCTGTCTGTGCTGTGAAAATATACGATGAACAAACGCTGCAGAGACAAATATAAACAATAATCTGAATATAAGATCCGGAGGATAAAATGACAGGCTTAAAAGAACAACTCAGAGCAGGAAAACAAGTTCTCGGAACAATGGTGACAACTTTTACCACCGTTGATTTAGCAAAGGTATTAAAAGAATCCGGTTTTGATTTCATGATGATTGATTGTGAACACGGCGCTTTTACAACGAGGGAGGTCGCAAATCATATTTCTGTCGCGCGTTCCATCGCTTTTCCGGCATTAGTCAGAATACCTGAGATGCGGCGTGAACATGCATTGAAATATTTGGAAATGGGCGCAAACGGGCTTTTGCTGCCGAATACCGAAAGTGCAGAGGAAGCAGCCTATTTAGTTGAATGTTCCAAATATGCCCCGGCCGGGAAGCGGGGAGTATCGCTTTCCCGTCCTCATACAGATTTTAAAAAAGTAAATAAAGCAGACTATATGGAAAAAGCAAATCGTGAGACCCTTTTAATGGTGCAGATTGAATCAAAAAAGGGCGTAGAAAATATAGATGAAATTTTAGCTGTCCCCGGCATTGATGTAGGGTTTATCGGGCCAAATGATATGAGTCAGGATTATGGGATTTTAGGACAATATTCGCATCCGGAGATTGTCGCGGCGTTTGAAAAAATTATGAAAACGGCCGAAAAATATAAGATCTATTCAGGCGTTCATTTCGGACATGCCGAACCTTTGCGGCCTTGGATTAAAAGAGGCATGCAGATTAATATGTGGAACAGTGATTTGGGATTGTTTTCACTGGGCGCAGCGCAGCAAAAAGAACTTCGACCGGAGAGATAAAATGAAAATTGTAATTTTAGACGGATATACAGAAAACCCCGGAGATTTAAGCTGGGAAGGATTTGAAGCTTTAGGTGAGCTCACAGTCTATGATCGAACCGCTTATGACAAAGGAAACGATGAAATTATAGAGCGTGCAAAAGGGGCAGAAGTAATTATTGTCAATAAAACGCCTATCGATAAAGAAACATTGGATGCACTGCAGCCGGAATTACAATATATCGGTGTACTGGCAACGGGCTACAATGTTATCGATACAGAAGCTGCAAAAGCATACGGCATTCCCGTCAGTAATATTCCGTCTTACGGTACGACTGCAGTGGCCCAGTTCGTGATGGCTCTTGTATTAGAACTCTGCCACCATGTCGGCCTGCACAGTGCCTCCGTAAAGGAAGGTGAGTGGACAAAATCGGATGATTTTTCCTATTGGAAAAGACCTCTGATTGAATTAAGAAACAAAACGATGGGAATTGTAGGCTACGGAAGAATAGGGAAGGCTGCTGCAGAATTAGCGTCTGCGTTCGGCATGAGAATTCTGGCAAATGATCCGGATACTATCAATGAGCAAAACGTCCGGCAGGTTCCGCTGGATCTTATCTGGAAAGAAAGTGATATCATTTCACTGCACTGTCCTCTTTTTCCGGATACTGAAAATTTAATTAATCCAGAAAGCATTGCCAAGATGAAAAATGGTGTTTTTATCATTAATACTTCCAGAGGGCAGCTGATCGATGAAGAAGCCTTGGCGGAAGCATTAAGAAGCGGGAAGGTAGCCGGTGCGGGACTTGATGTCCTCAGAGAAGAACCGCCAAAACCTGACAATCCTCTTCTGCAGCTGGATAATTGTTATATTACACCGCATATTGCCTGGGCACCGAAGGAAAGCCGGCAGCGATTAATGGACACAGCCGTTGAGAATTTAAGAATGTGGCAGAAAGGCAGCCCGCAAAATATAGTGAATAATTAAAACGGCTGAAGATGCGCTGTCAATCAGGATGGCATAAGAGAACGCTGCGTAATAGGGCTGTATAAATACGAGATATTTTAAATATGAAATAATGAAAAAACACCTGCCGGATGAGTATTATCTGTCTTAAACAGATTCATCCGGCAGCTTTTTATCGCTTTATTTAATTACGCAAAAGAAAAGCGTAAACGGACAGCAGCGGGAAGTATAAAGAAAAATCATAAAATCGTCCCGAACACTTTGATTCATTTGCTGAAAAATTCTATCCGGACTTTTTATAGGAAATGCAAAAGAATCTCCGGAGCTGATATCCTGCGTTAAATTTTATTATTTACAGGAACTAATAGTGATAATTATTAGTAAAGAAAATAAAATATTTAGATGCAGATTCTAATGAATATTTACAAATTGCCGTTTATTCGGTTTACTTTACTGCTAAATGCAGATATAATGTACATAAAAAGACTGGGGATTTGAATTTCCGATGTATTTATTAGCATAATATACTATAAACCCCCGAAAACAAATTACTAATAAATGCTAAATATTAATGATGAAAGAGGCCTGCATGAATCAGTCAAGCGTTTCCAAGCAGAATCATTCAAATCAAAATAAAAGTCTTGTAAAACGTTTTTTTGCCTACATAAGGAAATATTGGTTTATTTATTTGCTGATTCTTCCCGGCTTAATATGCATGATCATTTTCAATTACGGGACCATGTACGGCATCCAGCTTGCGTTTAAAGATTATTCTCCGAAACGCGGCGTGTGGGGAAGCGAATGGGTCGGTTTAAAACATTTTAAGGAAATGGTTCAGGATCCTAACTTTATACGGGCATTTAAAAACACAATCATAATAAATGTGTATAAACTTCTATTTGGCTTCACTTTCAATATTCTCTTAGCTCTTTTTATAAATGAGATAAAAATCAGAAAAGTAAAAAGTTCGATTCAGACATGCGTTTACCTTCCGTATTTTCTCTCGTGGGTGATTTTTTCGGGATTAATCAGAGTCTTCCTGGAGTACCCTTCGGCTGCTGATATGGGGGGCGTTGTTAATCAGATCATAAGCAAACTGGGCGGGGAGCCGGTAGATTTTTTGAAACGGCCCGATCTCTTCAGAGGAATCTTAACGGTCACAAATATTATTAAGACAGCGGGTTATTCTGCAATTGTCTATTTTGCTGCGCTGGCAGGAATAAATCCGACGCTTTATGAATCAGCGCAGGTGGACGGAGCAAATCGTTTTGACATGATGATTCATATTACGCTGCCGCGCATTTTGCCGAGTGTAGCGGTCATGCTGATATTAGAGCTTTCAGGCCTTTTCATTTCTAACTTCGACCAGGTCTACAACTTGTACAGCAACTATGTTCTCTCCACGGGTGATGTGCTTTCCACTTATATTTACCGTATCGGCTTAGGAGGAGGCACACAATTTGAGTTGTCTACCGCTGTTAACTTAGTACTGAATACGATGGGGCTGATCGTAGTGCTCTTAACCAACCGGATTATCGATAGTCTCGATGTCCAAGGCATCTTTTAATAAGGGGGGAAGAGAATGGGAACACGGAAAAAATCGACAAATAAAGACACTATGTTAGCCCGTTTCGGCTTCAATTTCTACGATGTTTTTATTTATGTATTTTGTATTTCTTTTGCATTACTGTGTGTCTACCCGATGTGGTATGTGCTGGTTGCCTCAGTCACTCCTTATGAAGAATATATCAAGGGCGGGCTTATGCTCTGGCCCAGAGGCGGTATAGATTTTCAATATTACAAAGCAATATTCAATACAAAATCATTTACCAACAGTATTTGGATTTCAATATCCAAAACATTTCTTGCCACTACATTATCCGTATTAGTGACATCGACGATGGCATACGGCGTCAGTAAAGTTCATGTAAAAGGCATGAAGGTAATAAATGTATTGGTGGTATTTAATCTCTTTTTCAACGGGGGATTAATTCCGCAGTATATGTTGTATCAAAATTTGAATCTTCTGAGAACCTATTGGGTCATGGTTATTCCGGGAGCTTTAAATATTACCTATTTTATAATAATGAGAAATTATTTTACCTACTCCGTTCCGGCGGATCTTGAAGATGCAGCAAGATTAGACGGCTGTACAGATGTAGGGGTCTTTTTCCGGGTTGTTATACCGGTTTCACGATCTATGATTGCGGCGGTTACTTTATTTATCGCCGTCATCAATTGGAATGACTATTACAACTATATGATGTTTATTTCGAACAAGCCTTCCCTGCAGCCCTTCGCATGGGTTTTGCGCCGGATGCTGGTTGATAAATCCATGATGAATACCGTACGCGACGGGGCGTCCAGATTGGGTATGGAGCTGCCGCCGCCGATGGCATTAAGAATGGCAACCATCATTTGTGCGATGCTGCCGATCATGCTTGTTTATCCGTTTTTACAAAAACATTTTACCAGCGGCATTACTTTGGGTGCCGTCAAAGAATAGATATCGAAAGGGTGATTGCTTCCGAAGTAAAAGTATGCTGAGTTCTATGCCATATAGATTTTAGTTTAATTTTAAAATAAAGGAGGAAAAAATGACTAGAAAACTCAGAAAAGGTCTGGCAGTCTTTTTAGGACTGACCATGATGACATCCGTAATCACTGCTTGCGGTGGTAACGATGAAGACGACGAACACGAGACAGAAACTCAGATTGTTTCTGAAGAAGAAAAGCCGCAGAAGAAGACTGAAGATGAGTCCGAAGAGGATGAGCGTGAGCATGTCACCATCCGATTTGCGCAATTCGGCAACAATGCGGATGACATCGAAGGAATGGAAAACGATCCTGTAAAACAGGAGATAGAAGAAAAAGTAAATATTTCTCTTGAATACGATACAGGAACAGAAGGCTTCGATGAGCGCATGCAAAATGAACTCTTCACAGGAGGGGCAGCAGACTTATTCCCGACATGGGGTGAAACGGATAAGCTCAGAGATTGGGTTGATGAAGAACTGGTCTACTGTCTGTCTGATATTGTAAATGCATCACCGGAACGCTACCCCACTTTGAATAAAATCATGCACAGTGATGAATACAAAATGTATAACGAGCTTTATACCGGCGATGCGGAAAAAGCCTATGCAATCTATGGTATTGCGGCATTTGCCGAACCGACATTTGCAGGTATACCGGCCTATAATACAGCGATTCTCGAAGAGGTTAATGACGGTGAAGTACCGCAGACCGTAGAAGAGTTTATTGATTTCACCATTAAGTGTGCCGAATCCGGCTATGTCGGCTGGTGGCCCAGAAATGACAAACTCACTAACTGGAATCAGATCGACAAAACAATAGCAGGACCTCAAGGCACCACAATCCTTCCTCCTAAAGGAGATTTCTGGGAAGGCTTTGTTCCGACGGGAGAAATCGGTACTGAAAACGAACATTGGACTTTGGTTGCAACAAGTGATGAAAGCAAAGAAGTTATGAAACAGCTTAACGAGATGTATGCTGCCGGCGGTTTAGACAGCGGCATCGGTGTTAAAAGCGATTTCGATGATGCCTACGCAGCCTTCGGTGACGGACGTATTGCCTCAATGGACTTTGGATTCGGTTATCCCGCCCAGTATAAAGATTTCTATCTTAATCCCTGGGAAGCTTCGAATTCCGACGCAAAACCTGAAGATCTGACGCTGGGTGTTGCGCCGACTCACAATGGTGAACATGCTAAAACCTATACAACAGGTACATGGGTAGGGTCCCATTACTTTATTCCTACGAATTGCGAATTCCCGGAAAGAGTTCTTGATCTGGTAGAGTTTATTGCGAGTCCTGAAGGCCAGGATCTCATGCACAACACTGTAAACGGTGAATATCAGGAAGGACGCGAAGATTATTGGGAGAAAGCAACCGCTCCTTACGGTTACGGAGACGGCCGCTGCAAGTATGTTTGGTTCAGTTATATGCTGAGCGGTACCGAATATCAGGTGGACTTCAAGAATAATGAGTGGTGGGAAGCTGTTTCCAACCCGATTGATCACAGCAGTCACTGGGCTACTGAGCAAGATGTTGAGCTGATGGATTATGCCCGTGATATTGTCTCTGAGTTCCGCGATGATTGTGTTGTTACACTCCCTGCCTATTACAACTTGGTATCTTTACCTGCCGAAGCAAATGACATTCGTACACGTCTTGTCGATACGACAAATGAATATCTGTCTCAAATGCTCGGCGGCCAGCTGGATATTGATGAGGGATGGGAAGAGTATGTTTCTGAGTACGAAAGACTCGGAGCAAACGATCTTGAACAGATGGTCAATGATGCAGTGAAAGAAGCACGCGAGCTTTACGGCAATTAATGCTCAGCGAACTCCATAAGCAATTCAGGAGTTTCGTTTTACGCAGTTCCGGATCCCATTTAATATTTTGAGCCTGAATCTAAAAACAGCATAAGCAGGAGGTTTATCAATGGTAAAAGAAGTATTCAGTGATCCTTCAGGCCGCGGCAAAGTTGAAGGATATAAGGTTATTTTTCCGCAGATGCAGCATCCTTATACAGAAGCAGAGATCCGGACGGTCGTTAATGTGATGAAAAATGCGGAAGGCCAGACACAAGGAAAGTATTTAAAACAATTCGAAGAAGATTTTGCAGAGTTTGTAGGCGCTAAATATGCTTTCGCTGTCAATAATTGTACAAACGCTCTTAAATTGGCAGCACTCTTTTGTGATATCAAACCGGGTGATGAAGTCATAGTTCCGGCTTATACATATTGTGCGTCGGCGATTCCTTTTGCCGATCTTGGTGCGAAAATTGTCTGGGCTGATATTCATCCGAAGACCTGGACATTGGATCCGGAAGACTTTAAAAAGAAAATTACGGCAAAGACAAAAGCAGTTGTGCCCGTGCATCTTTTGGGATTGCCCTGCGATATTAAAGCGATTGTAAAAATCGCAAAAGAACATAATATAAAAGTAGTTGAAGACTGCGCACAGGCTATGGACTGCCGGGTAGACGGACAACACGTCGGTACTTTCGGCGATTTCGGCTGTTTCAGTTTCCATGCTGCTAAAACGATGACAACGCTCGGTGAGGGCGGAATGATGGTTTGCAATGATGACAGCATTGCCCCCTTAGTTCCGGGGATCCGTCACAATGGCCTGACAAGCTTTGATCAAAAGCAGGAACGTTATTGGAAACCGGCGATGAGCAATGTAGATGAATTCCTGGAGGATCGCTGGCCTCAGAATTTCTGCATCGGTGAAGCACAATGTGCCTTAGGTTCCGAGCAGCTCAAAAGTGTTATTGAAAATAATGAGATTTTAATAGAGCAAGATCGCCGCATACGCGAGTGGCTTAAAGACGTTCCGGAGATTACTTTTCCGGAAGTTGTCGAAGGCGGACGTTACGTCGTCCATCAGTATGTTATGCACTATGACGGGTCAAAAACGGGCAAAACCCGCGATGATCTTTTAGATATTCTGACAGCTGAGTACGGGGTCAGAGCAATTGTTCAATATTATCCTCTTTACAGGTACCCCTTATTTAAAAAGAAAGGCATGGGTGAATACGATTGCCCGGTCTTAGAAGGCTGGTGGGATAACAGCTTCTCATTCCCGTGGTGGTGCGGCATCGATGATGAAAGCATGCGTATTATGTGTGAAGGTTTGATCAAATCGGTAGAAGCGCTGCGTGCTTAATCGAACGTAAAACAGGGAGACGTCAGCGATGTCTCCCTGTCCTGATAAAAGCAAGAGGTGGAAGAATATTAATGGACAAAAAGAAATTTCAAGGCATTATCGTTCCTTTAATTAATCCTTGTGATGATAAAGATAATTTAGATCAAGATGCATTGCTGAGACATTATGAACATATGTCGGCCTGTGATCTTCGCGGCTATTATATAAACGGAGGAACAGGTGATGCTTTTAATTTAACACAGGAAGAAAGGCTTGCAATCGCGGAGCTCTTAGTACCCGCAATCAAGAAAGATAATAAAACAGCAATCGTTCACGTCGGTCAAACCGATATGCGTGAAGCTCTTGTTCTGGCTGAACAAGCCTGTTCTTTAGGCGCAGATGCTGTTGCCAGTATTCCGCCGGCAAAGGATTTCCCGGAAATCGAAAAATATTACCGGGCCTTGGCGGAATCAGGTCTTCCTGTCATCGTCTATGTCATTCCTAAGCTGACAGGTATACAAATGGGCATGGCCGAAATCCGGCGTTTGTTGAATATACCGGCTGTGGCAGGATGCAAAATCAGTGATTGGCATGTTTTTTTAATTCGGCAAATTTCCAATGAATTTCCTGAAAAAATTGTCTACTCAGGCTTTGATGAATTGCTGCTGCCGGGGCTTTTATACGGAGCGGACGGCGCCATAGGAACTTTTATTAACCTCTTTCCGAATTTTTATCTAAAGGTATATGAAGCTGTTCAAGACGAAAAAATTGATAAGGTACGTAATCTCTGTGAGGCGTTTTCCGATTTTCTGGCTTTGGCATGGAAAAACGGGGTCTTTAACAGTTTCGAAGAGATTATATACAGACGCGGGATTGCGAAGCGCTGTTTCAGACAGCCGTCAAGCTGGGTGCCCGGTACGCTTCCGGAAGAAATAATCGCTGAGCTTTTAGAACGTCAGGAAAGAATTGAACACAGCGCCCGGCAATTAGTTTTATAAAGAAGAAAGAAAGGTTTTCATGAACTATAATAAAATTCCCGGTACTGACATAGAAGTCAGTGAGTTATGTTTAGGAAGCATGACTTTCGGGAGCCCTGTAGAAGAAAAAGATGCAATAGATCTTATCCGTTATGCGAAAGAAGAATACGGCATAAATTTTATAGATACCGCGAATATGTATGAAGGCTATCGCAGAACTGCGGGCAGTGCAGGCGGTGTTGCCGAAAATATAATCGGCAAAGCGACTTCAGCTAAACGGCATGATTATGTCATTGCAAGTAAAGTAGGCATGAAAGTGGGGGACAGGCCCGAAGATCAGTTTACGTCTCCTGATGCCATCAGAATACAAGTCCGCAAAAGTCTTAAAAGGCTGAAGACAGACTATATCGATGTTTATTATTTGCATTGTTATGATCCGCATACGCCTCCTGAAGAAATTCTCTATGCTATTGATAAAGAATTAAAAGCCGGCACGATAAGGGCGTGGGGCGTAAGCAATTACACATTTGATCAATTAAAAACATTATTGGAAACGGCGGAGAATGAGAATATTAAATTCCCCTCACTGGTACAGCCTCCGTTAAGTCTGCTCAAACAAGACAGTTTGAAAAACATAATTCCTTACTGCGAAGAAAAACAAATTGCTGTAGTGCCTTATCAAATTCTTCAAGGCGGACTTTTAACCGGGAAATACAAACAAAATCAAACGATACCGGAACATTCAAGAATGGCAGAAAAACCGGAATGGATGAACCCGCTGAGTGATGAAACAGCGGACGTTCTGCAGCAAGTTCGCAGGCAGGCTGATAAAGAGAATTTATCGATGACACAATATTCAATAAGATGGGTTTTGTCCCAAGCTGCCGTTATTTCTGCGATTATAGGCGTTAAAAACAAAAAACAAATTGATGAGGCAGCATCGGCAATATCCGAATAAGATAAGTCTTTAAAAACAAAAATTATGAGAACCTCAAAACGGAGGCATCTTTATGGTCGAACATTCCGGAAATGACGACAAGACAGAGCGTGTTCCGTGGCTCGGATCGTGTGAAGAATATACGGTATATAAACCTAAGAAGAGTCCCGGCTTTGCAGCATGGGTCAACGCATTTTCTTATCAAGACGGAAGCTATGGAATTTCCTTTGATGAAGTTACAGAAGAAAATAATCCGATATACAAAGTACCGTTGCTCGAGTTCGCCGAAGCGGCAGGTGTTCCTGTATCTTACGGTTCTGTTGAAGCCGGGAGCGCCAAGCAGCGTTCCTGGCGTGTTTTCATGAGAACATATGATGGTAAAAATTTCATTGAAACCGGCCGCTGCCCGAGATGTGAAGGATCTTTTGGGGCTGCCGGCTTTCCGGACGGACGAATTCTTGGTTTTGATGTCCCCCGATATAATGAAAAAGGTACCGGATGGAGTGATTTTTTAAGAGTCCGGGAAAGTTATGACGGCGGCAAGACCTGGAAAGATCTGCACCATCTCTTAGAGGGCTGCGCGCCGTATCTTTGGAGAGTAAGAAGGCTGAAAGACGGCAAAATTGTTATTTTAGCTTCTCTTTACGGTACGCCTTGGGGGCCGGATAAGCCGAGGGCCACCAGAAATACGATGCTGCCCGGAGAAAGTTATGACAGTAAAATCCAAACATTGTTTTTAACAACCTATGACGGGATAAATTTTACCGGACCGCATTATATTCTGCCCGGCATCGGTGCTCACGAATTTGATTTTGTGGAGCTGCCGGACGGCCGCCTTCTGTTTATTGCAGGCGATGTACAAGGCACACCGGTGGGAAGGCAGTTCGTGCAGCCGATTAAAAATCATGACGGATGGATTAACGGGACACTGCATACCATACACGGCGGTGCCCCGCATGATCCTAAAAAGAATCCGCAAGGCGGGATAATTCCCGAGACGATCGTCTGGGATAAACGGCAAGAGTGCATAGTGGGCTATCGGAGAAATAAATGTTTTTCGATTTCCAATGATTACGGTGAAAATTGGGTACAGGTTGATATGCCGCGCTCGCTTCAGCTTTTATACCAGCCTGTTCTGGTTTCTTTGGAAGACGGCAGTCTTGAACTCTTCGGCCATGTGGGAGGAGACCTGGCATTCGGGCAAAGAGACAGCTGTATTATAGCCCAGAAAATCAATCTTCAAAGTGTCAAATTTTTGCCGAAACCTTGCAGTCTTGAGATGAAAAGATTAATGGCTGAAGATAAAAGCCATTATATCAATGCATTTCAGGCCAGATTAAGCAGTGAGGGAAAAGGTTTATCCGGTCAGAAAGTGATTTTCAGATTGAATCCCTATTGGAATGATGACGGTTCAATTAATACAAAAACGCAGGATGAGGCGGAGAAAAAAATCACTGCCGTTACGGATAAAGACGGCTATGCCTCCGTCCGGGCAAAGCGATTCAGCAATAGGGGAGATATTCATCTTTCGTACACCATCGATGTAATCTTTCCCGGATCCGGTGCTCTGCGTTCGGCATCAGGACCCAGCATGACCGTTTTGGCCCTGACGCCTTACAGAAGAAATGAATTCCCTTATGATGCATATTTTGCAAACGGAACGCTTTATTTATCGCCCGGATTTATATCGGATTTCCCCAAAGCAAAAGGAGTATTGGAAGCCTCGATCGGCGAAGATACTGTACCGGAGAAAAAGCTTGGCAAAGCATGCATAAAACGCCTGGAAAATTCAGGTGTTATTAAAAAACACGGTGATCATTTTTATTGGATAAAAAGCATTCATGCACCCAGACGGCTTGATGATGTAAAAATCATGCTGGAAGGGGACTGGTATCGATGAGGAAAATTACAGACTCATCGCGGACTTATAAGACGCATTTAACATAGGTATTTAGAGAGAAAGAAGGCTTGTATGGATTACGGAGTCAAAATTCAATATGGTATTGAAGATTGGCAAATTCTGCAGCAGAACGATTCAGCTTATGCTTCATTGAAGATCGGAGGCACTTACAGACGCATAAGGCAGTCTTTTGAGCTGCCCTTAGAGTTTTCAGAAGAGCATAAAGGAAAGGTTAAAGTGCAGTGCCGGATTGCTATTGAAGATACCGGTGAGTCCCTGATTCCCTGGCAGGATTGCGAGATAAAAGATGATCAACACTGGGAGATATTCTTTCCTGAAATACCGGCCGGGGGTTTGTACCGAATAGAGACCTATATGGAATATGAGGGATGGGACGGTTTATCGGCGACGCGAGGTGATATGGTCCATCACATCGGCGTCGGGGATGTATTTGTTATTGCAGGACAAAGCAATGCATCAGGACGGGCAAAAAATACGATTTACGATCCGCCTGAACTCGGTGTCCATTTATTGAAGCCCAGCGGAAAATGGACCTTAGCTTCTCATCCTTTAGCAGAAACGACGGACGCTGTTTATTTGGGGCATTTTGAAAACCATAATCCGGGCCATAGTCCGTGGCTGCATTTCGCTAAACTATTAAAGAAATCTCTGGGCTATCCCATTGCCTTAATCCCGACAGCTTACGGAGGCGCTCCCTTGCGCTGGTGGAATCCGAAAGAAAACGGGAGCTTAACTGAGAATATGATCAAAATACTAAAGGATCATAATATAAAGCCCAAGGCTGTTTTATGGTATCAGGGTGAGGCGGAAGGCTTTGAAAACAGCGGTGCAACATATTTGGAACGTTTTGAAGAATTCGTTGAATCCTGCCGTGAAGCCTTGGCGCAGCCCGAACTTCCGTTCTTTACAGTCCAGATTAATGCATGTTTAGAAAACCCTGATGAAAAATCAGACCGGCAGTGGGGGATGGTGCGTGAGGCACAGAGAAAAGCCGCACATCTTATTCCGGCTGTTTATGTCGTACCTTCAGCCGATCTGGCACTTTATGATTCCATTCACATTTCGGCAGAAAGCAATTTGGTGGTTGCTGAACGAGTGGCCGCTGCTGCCCTTAAAGAACTTTATCAGCGGGGCCGTGATTATGAGGCGCCCGAGCCGGTAAAAGCAATGCAAATTGATGAATCCGTTATCAAACTCGTATTCAAACCGGTCCGAAACTGGCTGAATACCTTTGAACTGCCGGCCGAAGAATTGCCTTTTGATGCAGAGGATGAGAAGGGATTGTGTCATCCTGATCGTTATCAAACCGGCAGAGATGACATTCTATTGCATTTCCCGAGAGCATTAAGAGGCAAAGTCAAATTACACGGCGCCTGGCGCATGAATCCCGGAAAAGCAATTCCCTCTGACTGTATGCGCACAGCAATCTTGTCTTTTTATGCATTCCCGGTTGAAAAAGAACAGGCTGATCCGTCTGAATAGATTTTCAGCAGACAAATCAGGAGATTTCCATGAGTAAAACATATGAGTATATTTTTCGATTCTGTTGTGATCCCGGCTTCAATGACAAGGAAGAAATTGCAAGATTAGAATCATTTGTTGATGAAGCGTTAATTGATGATGTTGCCGTTTTCGCGAATGTTCAGGAATTGAATGTCGGCCATATGACCTTCGAAGAACAAGATGTTTTTCTGGATCTTATAAAAAATGTCATGTCATCGATGAAAAAGAAGGACATCACGGTTTCTGTGAATCACTGGCATTCCTTAATGCATGCGGATATCGGAAAAAAATTAAGAGAAGCACACAATTTCAGAAGAATGACAGACATTGACGGCAAAGAAGCAGAATTATGTGTCTGTCCTCTCGATAAAAACTGGCAGGATTATATAGGCAGTATTTATGCTCGCTATGCCGCCTTAGAACCCTCGATTCTCTGGATTGAAGATGATTTCAGACTGCACAATCATATGCCGTTGAATTGGGGCGGGTGTTTTTGTTCCGAGCATTTATCGCGTTTCTCAGAGCGCGTCGGTCATGAGATTAAACGAAGTGAACTCGTATCTGCATTGCTGCAGCCGGGTACTCCGCATCCTTACCGAAAAATCTGGTTAGATCTCTGCCGTGAAAGTATGGAAGAGGCGGCTGCTGCAATTACAGGCAAAGTAAGAGAGGTATCCGCTGAAGTAAAGATGGGTTTGATGAGTTCGGCGCCTCATATTCATGCGGCAGAAGGCCGGAATTGGACAAGCCTTTTCAAGATTATAGGCGGCGGCCAAGCGCCGGTTAACAGAATTCATTTGCCTGCTTATCAGGAAAATACAGCAGCTCGATATATGGAAGACTTTAACAGAGTATCTATGCTGACAAGGGCTTTTCTCCCGGATGACTGTGAGATTTATCCGGAACTTGAAAATTACCCTTATTCTTTATTTTCGAAGTCGAAAAAGTTTACACGCTTTCAATTATTAGCCTCTCTGCCTTTAAATCTGAACGGCATGACAATTGATCTTTATGATCTGAACGGCAACGGCATTATTGAGGATGAAGGATACCAAAGCATGTTGAAAGAGGTAAAACCTTATCTTCAGAAATTACAATCTTTGAATGTTTTCTCCGGAAAATCGGAAGGCGTAAAAGTACTGTGTTCTGAAAAGTCTTCTTACACAATAGAGACCCCGGAGGGCAAAGAGATGTCCGAGCTTTATCCGGCAGAAGCGTACTGGGCGGCCTTATTGCCGAGCATGGGTATTCCTTTTTCTTATGCATGTCATCCGGAAAATCTTAAAAATGAAATTATTGCGGTCTCCGGCCAGGTATTAAGAAACTATGACAAGGATCAGATGGAAGACCTCTTTGCGGAGAATTTTCTGATGCTGACTGCAGAAGCGATTATTACATTAGAATCTATGGGCTTGGGATCTTTGGCGGGCGTAAAAGCAATCAAGCGTCTGCCTCAAAATGCGGGCTTTTATACCTATGAAGAAGTCACAAACGGCAAGATCTACAGCGGCCGGAAACGTGCCCGTGCTTCGGCGGTTATTTCAGCGGCGGATGCTTTGGATGTCAGCTATGATGAAGATGTTTCAAAAGATGAATTTACGGCCCTGTATGATTCTTTCAGGAGAAGACGTGCGAATGGTCAAACGCTTGTGAATCAAAATGTTTTTATTTATCCTTTCGGTCCTTTTGAAGCACCGGGACTCATACCGCCGATGTTCCTGAACAGAGTACGGGCGGAAATCCTGCAGGACCTTCTGATCCGGCAGAATGTTTCGTTTCCGATTGTTTTAAATCAAGCCTATCTTATTCCGTATGCCTATAAAACAGAGGACGGACATGCTTTGTATCTTTTAAATGCTTCGTCTGATTGTGCAGAAAACATCCGGCTCCGGCTGCCTGAAAATTTCAGGGAGACCTTAACGATTTATTCTTCGGAAACCCATACTGAAAAAGAGATAAAACCGTTGAAATCTGAGGGACATATAAAGACTTATCCATGCAAAATTCATTCCATGGAAGCGCTTCTTATAGAATTTAATTCTCTAGGATAAGAGTATCGCTAAATAATATTGGGAAGGAAAAGATATGAAAGCTCGAATAGCAGCACGAAACTGGATTGTTGAATGGTTTGATGAGAGACAATGCTATCACATGCCGAGTCTCACGATGGCGGAAAACGGAAATCTGATCGCTGTGTGGAACGGCGGCTTTATGCAATGGAACGGGGATCCGATGGGCAGAGATGCGAACAATTGGGTTTCTGTTCTTAAGCCGGGCAGCAATAAGTGGAGCAACCCCGACGCAGTAGGCAATGATATTCGCTACTGCTGCCATGATCCGATTTTTATGAAGAATAAAAAAGGTGAAATAATCCTGCTTTTTGCTAAGTTCCTGGATACAGAAGTCAATTTCCTGAATTGGTGCAACGGACGCGATGAATTATGGATGAGAAAAAGCAAGGACGGCGGAATCACTTGGGATGAAGAAAAACCTGTGGGCATTGACAGCGGTCATGCTTCAAATGACGGAGTGCTCCTTGACAACGGGAATATAGTTTTTGCATCCACATCGAGCGAAATTCCTGATAAATATTTTGGTGCGGTAAGGGTGTATATCTCCTATGATGACGGGAATACGTTTAAGAAAGAAGCCTTGCTTTCCGCAGATGACGGCTGCTTAATCCGGGAACCGGCCTTATGTTTACGCCCGGACGGCCGTATTTTGCTCTTTACCAGAACTTGTCCGGGGGATACGGGCTGGGGGGCAGGCATTCCTTCTCTCGTTTCCTACCGAGCCGAGAGCTTGGACGGAGGCCACACATGGACTGCTCCGGAGCCGACAGATATCGTTAATAACGAATCCAAAATAGATGTATTAAGTCTCAATGAAGATACGATACTCATGGCGTATAATAATACGCCGATTGCGGACTGGCACGAGAGAAGTCCCTTAAGCTTGGCGTTTTCCAAAGATGAAGGCAAACATTTTACACATCTTATAGATATAGCTCCGGCACCGGGAAATAAATGCCAGCCGGCGATGTGTCTGGATGAAAAAGGTTTGCTTCATGTCGTGTACATGCACAGACATACAGCAGTCGAGCATGTCGTTGTTGAGCTTTTCGATGAATAAAGCCAATCATTTTTAAATCCAATTTGCAGCCGCCTTTGTCAAATCTGCTTTAAAAATTTAATCTCCCTTTAAGCTCGCTTTAACGCGGGCTTTTAGATCGGAAGAGCACACGTCTGAACTCCAGTCACAACGCTTAATCTCGT
>CALLQJ010000355.1 GCA_938014865.1 uncultured Fastidiosipila sp. | reverse complement strand
CCGCCGAGGAATAAGCCTTGGTCACGGCAATAATCGAGTCCACATGCATCGGCGAAACGCCCGCACCGACGGTCCCGAAACCGGCGAGGGTCGAGGACGACGTCGTATAAGGGTAGATCCCGAAATCCGGATCCTTTAAGCTTCCGAGCTGCCCTTCCAGGAGCACCCGTTTTTCATCGGTCAAAGCTTGCCTCAGATAATACGAGGTATCGGCCAGGAAAGGCTTGACCTCTTCGCGCCAGCGCTTCAAAAGCGGCAGCAGCTCCTCCGCCCTGATGGCTTCTCTTTTATAAAGATTGACCAGCAGGCAGTTTTTTATTTCCAGCACACGGCGCAGCTTTTCTTCGAGGCTGTCCTCATCAAAAAGCTCATTCAGCTGAAAACCGATTTTGGCATATTTATCCGAATAAAAAGGCGCAATCCCCGACTTCGTAGAGCCGAAACGCCGCCCGGCCAGACGCTCTTCTTCGAGTTCATCCAAGAGAATATGATAAGGCATCACGATCTGCGCCCGGTCCGAGATCAAGATCTTCGGTGCCGGAACGCCTCTTCTGAGAATTTCCTCATATTCTCTGCGGAATTTTTCCGGGTCAAAGGCCACCCCGTTTCCGATGATATTGCAGGTATGCGGGTTAAAAACCCCCGAGGGCAGAAGATGCAGGGAAAACTTCCCGTAATCATTGATGATGGTGTGCCCGGCATTGGCGCCGCCCTGAAAACGCACCACAATATCCGCATCCGCGGCCAGAAGATCCGTGATCTTCCCCTTTCCCTCATCGCCCCAGTTCGCGCCGACAATGGCCTTAATCATGCTTTCCTCCTCCGTCAGGCAGCCGCCTGTCAAAACGTCTTTATTATAAGAATATACACTCCCGCTGTAAAAAACTTTTTATTTTACAGAGCGCAAGAAAGCTTTCCGCCCCCTTTTCTCCCGGACATAAGAAAAGCCCTCGTTCCCGAGGGCCCTTCATCAGCGGCTCAGAAGCCTGCTGCCGAAAGTCTTTCGGCTCTTATTTTTCCAGTAAATC
>CALLQJ010000354.1 GCA_938014865.1 uncultured Fastidiosipila sp. | reverse complement strand
GCTGAGCACGACTTTTCCGCCCGGTTTGTTGTATTTCACGGCATTGCTCATCAGATTGACAATGAGCTGCTTGATCCGGTGCCGATTGGCCATAAAGACAAAATCCGGATCCACCTCAAGATGCAGGCTCACTTCCCGCTCGGCCGCCGCCGGCTCGAGCTCGCTTAAAACCTCATCCCCGATGCTGTACAGCCTGACCTCTTCATTGCGCAGACGCTGCCGGTCGCCCTCTTCGATTTCGGAAAGCTCCAGCAGATCGGAAATCAGATTTTCCAGACGGTCCGCCTCAATGTCCAAAATTGTATAAAACTGCTCCGCCTCTTCCGGGCTGCGCCGGCGGGCGCGCAAGAGATCAATATAGCCGCTGATCGAGGTCAGCGGGGTCTTGAGTTCATGGGTCACATTCGCTACGAAATCCCGGCGCATCTGCTCGAGCTGCTTCAAGTGGGTAACGTCGCGCAGAACGGCCAGAACCCCGCGGCTGCCTTCGCTGCGCAGCGGCGAAACATAAACCTCGACAAAACGCAGGGCCTCGTCCCCGGCAAATTCCAAAGTATGCACGGAATCTTCATTATCCTTAAGCGCCGTTTCCATGAGCTGCCAGACATAGCGGGCATTGACGCCGCGCAGATAAAAGTACTGACTGAGCATGTCCGTGTCTTTCCGCCGGCTCCGTTCATCATGCAGTCCGCCGCCGAAAAGAAGCTTCGACGCCGTCGGTGTTTCCAGAAGAATCCGGCCCTCGCTGTCCGCTAAAACAATGCCCTCATTGAGCCCGGTCAGCACCGTTTCCTGGAGAATTTTCTGCTTGCGCTCGGTTTCGAGCATGGCCTCGTTGCGCCGCAGCAGACGATTCAGCGCCCCGCCCAGATCGGCCAGAAGCGGCAGGCCTCCGGCCTCTTCGGGAAATTCCACATCGTTTTCCCCCGCATTGACGCGGCGGATAAGATTTTCAAAATACTGTATAAAAGCCCGTACTTTCCCGAAATAATTCAGCCCGATCCCCAGGCTCACGGCGGCAATAATAAAGCAAAGCACGGCGCCCGCAGCGGAGGATCCGCTGATTAAAAGGGCGATGCCCGCCGCGAGGCTGAGCCCGAAAATGAAAGACGGCAGAAATAAATGCAAGAGGCTGTTTTTCAAAATATCGCTGATGCCCCGTTTTCAGATTCATCCGGCAGCTGAATGCACGGCCGGCGGGACATCTCGCTCCTTTCCCTGTGTTCAGCCTTCCTCCCCGTCGTAATCGTCCGTAAAGCAGTAGCCTACGCCGCGCACGGTTTTGATGTATTTCGGATTGCTCGGATCGTCTTCGATCTTCTGGCGCAGATAGCGGACATGGACGTCAACGGTTCGGGTGTCGCCATAGTAATTGGTTTTCCAGACCCGGTCAAGCAGCATGTCTCTTGAAAAAACCTGTCCGGGATGCTGCATTAAGATGAAAAGCAGATCAAATTCGCGGGTGGTCAGCTCAATGGTTTCGCCGCGCTTGGTAAGCCGCCGGCGCTTGGCATCAATTATGAGTCCCGCCTCTTCGATCCGTTCATCTTCAATCTGTTTGGCCCGGCTCTGGCGGCGCAGAACGGCCCGCACGCGGGCCGGCAGCTCACGGACGCCGAAAGGCTTGGTCAGATAATCGTCGGCGCCTAATTCCAGGCCGATGACCTTATCGGTCTCGTCGCTTTTCGCCGTCAGCATAATGATCGGCAGATTGATGGTCTCGGGATTTTCCCGGAGCTTTCGGATAATTTCCGGTCCGTCCGGCCCCGGCATCATCCAGTCCAGAAGGACCAGGTCCGGCATCTTATATTGAAGGGCGTGCAGAAACTCCGGACCGCCGGCAAAGGTTTCCACCTGCATTCCGCTGTCGACCAGCGCCAATGCTGCCAGGCGGCGGATGTTCGCTTCATCGTCTACAACATAAATTAAAGGCATTACTTACTCCTCGTCGTCGTCATCATCAAAGGCAAGCTCGCTTTTATGTTCGCCCGTGACCTGATAAATGGCCCATTCGGCGATATTAGTGGCGTGGTCTCCGATGCGTTCAATGTACTTGGCTATAAACATATAGTCTGTGGACTGGGTGGTGAAATTCGTATTTTCCTGCAGCTGCCGGGTAAATTCCACAATGGCGCGCGAGAACATATCGTCCACAATGTCGTCCTGCGCAATCACGTCATAGGCCAGCTCCACATCCAGCTGCATAAAAGCATTCAGAGCGGAGACAAACATCTCCCGGGCTTTGTCAAACATTTTCAAAATCAGCGCCGGCGTTTTCAGGGCATGGAAATCGGGGTAGGTCATCATGATTTCACAGATGTCGGCACATTGGTCGGCTACCCGTTCCATATCGGTGACGACTTTCAGCGAGGCCGTAATGCGGCGCAGATCGGTGGCGATGGGCTGCTGCAAAGCGATCAGCGTAAAGCAGCTTCTTTCCACCTTGTTCTCCATAGAATTGATGTAATGATCGCTTTCGAAAATTTGCTTGGCGAGCACAAAGTCGTGGTCTTTCAGTGCGCGGATCGTATTGCCCATAATACGGTCCACGCGTGCGCCCATCGAGGCGATGTCGTTTAAAAGGTCCCGCAGTTC
>CALLQJ010000353.1 GCA_938014865.1 uncultured Fastidiosipila sp. | reverse complement strand
CTTTCTTGGGTATATTTGCAGCGGGAGGCAAAACGACAGCCCGTAATATCCTGATAGGACTCCGGCACCGTGCCGGGGATCGAGGCCAGGCGATTTTCTTTATCATCGTAAATGCTCGGCACTGCCTGCATCAGTCCGCGCGTATAAGGGTGGCGCGGTTCATCAAAAAGTTCATGCACATAGCTTTGTTCAACGACCTGTCCGGCATACATCACCAGAACCCGGTCGGCCATCTGCGCGACCAGGCCGATATCATGCGTAATCAAAATCACCGAAAGGCCTTCTTTTTCGCAAAGTTCACGCAGCAGATACATAATCTGTGCCTGAATCGTCACGTCCAGCGCCGTGGTCGGTTCATCGGCAATAAGCAGCTTCGGCTTGCCGGCCAGGGCCATGGCAATCATGACGCGCTGGCGCATGCCGCCCGACAACGCATGGGGGTAGCGCTCTAACATATTATCGTCGCCGGGAAGGCCGACGCGTTTTAAGAGCATCTTTGCCTCTTCTTTCGCCGCCCGGCGGGATATCCTGCGATGCGAGCGGACCGCCTCAATCAGCTGATTGCCGACGGTAAAGACCGGATTCAAGGATGAAATGGCATCCTGAAAGATCATGGACATCGGACCCCCGCGGATCTTATCCAATTCTTTCGGCCGCATCTTCAGCAGATCTTTGCCTTCGAAAAGCGCCTCGCCGTCCACCACACAGCCGTTGCGCGGCAAAAGCCCCATCAGTGACAAGGCGGTTACGCTCTTGCCGCTGCCGGATTCTCCGACAATGCACAGAATTTCCTGCTCAGAGACAGCAAAGGAGACGCCGTCGAGCGCCTCCCTCTTGCCCCAATCACTGCTGAAGGTGGTTCTGAGATTTTTTACTTTCAGTAAAGAACTCATCAAGCTCGCCTTTCTGCATACCCTCCGACTCACATCGGGCAAAAAGCGGTGAGCGTACACTCACCGCTGACCTTTTTCCACTTTATCAAAAGATGATATCTTAGGCAATTTCCCAGGTATGAAGGTTCATGAAACCTCCGAATACGGAAGGATCCTGCGCCTTCAGCCTTTTGCTCCTGGCCCCGATCGGTGCGGTCGCATACATATTGATGACGGGCACGTCTTCATTAATGTAAGTATGAATCTCGCGGTACACCTCTTTGAGCTTGGCATCGTCTTCCGAAATCAAGGACGCCTTATCAATCAGCTCATTCGTTTCTTCACGGCCGTAATCGGGCCATCCGCCGGGACCGGCCAGCCAGGCCACGTCCAGAGACGGGGCGACGGGCGGCAGAGTATACTGCACGGAAAGCAGGTCAAAATCATGCGCCGCCGCATCGGTCAGAAGCTGTGTCAGATTAAGCGAGGTAATCTGTGCCTTGATGCCGACTTCGGCCAGCTGAGCCACGATAACATTAGCGGCCTGGGCAAAGGTCGAGTCGCCGGAATCAATCTTGAAATCCAGCACCTGCGACGAATCCCAGTCGGCTTCGGCCAAAAGTTCTTTCGCTTTTTCCGGATTGTAGTCCATCACTTCATGTGTGTCGTCAAAATAGGGACTGGCACTTGTCAGGAAGCCGTCCACCACTTCGCCTTTGCCGCGCAGGAATTCTTTAACCAAAAGCTCCCGGTCAATGGCGTGCACGATGGCCTGGCGGACTCTCTTGTCCTCCACGGTCTTCGTATTAACGAAGGTTAATACCGGCGTCACCGGATTGTCGTAAACCGCCTCGGCATTTTCCAGCTTCTCTACGGAAGGAATGTCTTCCTGGGCAAAGACGCCCGTGGTCTGCTGGACATAGTCGATTTCACCGGACTGCATGCCGGCAAAAAGCTGGCTGCCCGTTACGATCTTGATATTGAGTTTTTCGATTTTGGGTTTGCCCTGCCAGTAGTTTTCGTTGGCTTCATAGGTCACAAAATGCGCCAGATCCGCGGAGGTCGGGCGGTAAGGACCGCTGACCACATCGGGCGAAGCAAACCACTCCGTCGTCTTCAATTCTTCGCTCGTCATATCCCCGAGGATATGCTTCGGAATCGGACAGAGGTAACGCATGAAGTTATTGTTGAAGTTTTCCATGCTCAAGGCTTCCGTCGCATGAAATTCAATCGTCTTATCGTCAACTTTGACCAGACCTTCCACCGATTCGGCGTCATCGGGCACCTGACCGATTTCATTGAAGCCTTTAAATAAGTAGAACATACTCATGCTGGTATTGTTCACGGTTTCGGACGTGGTCCGCAAAACCGTGAAGATCACGTCATCGGCCGTAATCGGAACCCCGTCCGACCAAGCCGCGTCATCTTTCAGCTTTACGGTAAAGACCGTTTTATCGTCCGACAGCGTAATGCTCTCCGCCAGAACACCTTCGAACTCATAATTACTGTTGAGCTCCACCAGAGGCTCGAATGCTATGCCCACTGCATACTTCATCGCCTCGGAAGCGTCCATAAGGAGCGGGTTCATTGATGTGATGGGATAGGTCATACCGATATTGACGATATTGTCCCCATCGCCCGTGCCGGCTTCATTCTCCGGTACGTCCTCTTTGTTCTCTTGTTCTGAGGCTTCCTCAGAAACCTTCGTCTCCCCTTCCGGATCATCGGCCGTAGAAGGATTCGTCGGATCCTGACAGGCAGCTGTTCCGGCCAGCAGGCCGAATGTCAAAACCAGAGCACTGATGCGCGTCAGTAATTTTTTTGTCATCTCTTTTCTTTCACCTCTCCTGCAAATTTTCCCGAAGCTGTTGCGCCCGCCTATTCAGTTTCAGCAGATTTCCGAAGCTCGGCAAGCCTTATCGGGACTGCAGCGCTGCACTTTCCCAAGCGCAGTTCAGACAGTCATTATATCAAGAAATAATTCTTATCGTGCAGCATTTTCCCTTTTCTCCGTTTTAATCAGAATAAATGCTCTATTTTGCTTTATTTGTGCTTGATGTACAGTGTGTGTAAGAACTTCAGGGAGGGAAAGATGCAAATCTCAACAGTCTGCTACATAAAAAACCAAAATGATCTCCTCATGCTTTACCGGAACAAAAAAGAAGATGACGTCAACCGCGGCAAGTGGATCGGAGTCGGCGGCAAGCTCGAAAAAGGCGAAGCACCCGAAGAAGGCGTGCGCCGCGAAGTCAAAGAAGAAACGGGGCTGGAAGTTTTTAATTACCGCTTGATCGGGCTTTTGACCTTTAAATATGAGCAAAAAGAAACGGAATATATTTTTGTGTACACCGCCGAAACAAAGGAACGGGATTTTATCCCCTGCGATGAGGGCGAGACGGCCTGGATTCCTCTTGAGAAAACAGAGGATCTTGCGCTCTGGGAAGGCGACCGCTTATTTTTGCCCTACCTCAAAGAAGAACGGGAATATTTCAGTCTGAAACTGCATTATTCCGCGGACGATGAACTGCTCTCGGCGGAATTTTTCTAAAGAAAAAACGGCTTGCGCCGTCTTTTCTTATCTTATTTCTTATTCTCAAACACTCAGGCTTCAGAGCAAGGTCTCCTGCAGCCTTTTATCCGAGAGCAGGTGGAAGTGGACATGAAAAACACTTTGTCCCGCTCCCTTGCCGCAGTTATTGATGAGCCGGAAGCCTTTTTCACAAACGCCCAGCTTAGCGGCAATTTTCGGCACGGCCGCCAGGACCGCTGCCGCCGCTTCTCGTCCCTCCTCTGATTCCGAGAGCTCAACAATGTCTTTGAAATGTTTTTTCGGAACGATCAGCACATGCGTTTCGGCCTGCGGATTCGCATCCTTAAAACAGGCGACCTGATCATCCTCATAAACCATCTCGGTCGGAATTTCACCCTTGGCCAGCTTACAAAAAATACAATCTTCCATCGCTCTATCCTTTCATTAAGGCTGCGGATTTCACTCAAGCGCCGCAGCTGCTGCCTTCAGGCAGGCTCAATCCATGCCTAATTGTTCTTCGATAAGGTCTCTGGCTTTGACGAGGGCATCGTTTAGTTTTTCAGCTTTCCTGCCCCCGGCCTGTGCCATCTCCGGACGGCCGCCGCCTCCGCCTCCGGCC
>CALLQJ010000352.1 GCA_938014865.1 uncultured Fastidiosipila sp. | reverse complement strand
GAGATCTACACTCTTTCCCTACACGACGCTCTTCCGATCTCGCAGCTGCCGTCATCTTTCCGGATCACCGTCCCACTGTAAAAGGCCTGATGCTCCGAGGCATCGTGTTCCGAAGGCAGGGCAATCTCGGTAATAAAATAAAGATAATCCTCCGCCTCCGCGGCGATCATGAGATTTTCTTCGAGGAGATAATCCTCAAAACGCTCGTCGTCTCCCGCTTCCCGGTAACGGCTGTAGGCCCGGTTTAATTCCGCCTCCAGATCGTAGAAGGGGGCTCGTTTTTGAAAGTAGGTTTTTGCGGCGGCCGCCGCCTCAGGTTTCAGAAATTTGCCGATCGTCTCGTCGTTCGCAAAAACCGTTTCTCGATTCTCGCGCAAAAGAACGGTCCCGTCGTCCAGACTGTAGCCGTCCGTAAAGACCGACTGAATTTTCGTAACGGGCGTTCCGTCCGCCAGCTGCAGGGCATGGTGCAGATAAATCCCGTCGATGAGCAGAGAATCCGCCCGGAAAACCGGATAATCCCCCGCGTCCCCGGTTTTGTAGCGTTTTCGGCTCTTGGTCCCCTCCGCCGTCAGCTTGAGGCTTTTCCCGCTCTTTAAATCCGCCGTCGTCAGCCCCTCCGCCAATGAGGCCAGCTGCGTGTTCTCGTCGGTTTGTACGGCATAGCTCTGATCGGCGCCCGTCTTCAGCAAATAAAAGCCCTCCTGCCTGATTTTTTCATCCGACGGAAGGAGTTCGCCGCTGATGATCTCCCGGCGCCTGCTGCAGGCTCCGCTGAGGAACAAAAGCACGGCCGCCACGGTGATGCTGAGGGCAGCGACGTTTTTTCTTTTTTTCATCTCATGTCTCCTCTGTTCTTTTAAACCCCTTAAGTCCCTTTATTATAGGGCTTTTTCCGGCGTAATACAGAATATTTTATTTATAAAATGCATCGTTCATCGGCTTTTCTTCAGCCGCTTCGAGCCAGATTTCGGGGATGAGCTCGGCGGGCAGCCAGACCTCCAGCTCCAAGGCTTTGACGGTAGTGCCGCAGTAGGGGCACTGTTCTTCATTCCGGCCCTTCAGAGGGGCGCCGCAGTTCGGACAGCTCCGGCTCAAAACGCCCTTGCCGTTTCCGGCCTCGGCAAATTTCTTTTCATCTTCCATATAGTGGAAGCGCATACGGTCGCGCATCTGCCGCCTTTCGGGCGGCATGCCGTCCCGGTTTGAGACCATTGCTTCCACGGCAAACTGAAACTCAATGGAGCGTTTGCCTTTATAGCGGCCGTACATGCTGAGCACTCTTTTATGAACTTTGACCTGAGAAAAAACGGGAGCCTTGCCGCCTTGGGCCCGATGCTGGACAATCAGGCGTTCTAAAGCTTCCGCATAAAGCCGGCCCGCCTGATCGTAAAATCCGGCCGAGACCTTTCTTTTTCCTAAGGCCTCGTAACTTTTGATCAAAAGATTTTCAGCGCGGCTGCCTAAGGCATCCAAACGCAGATCCGGAAAATCTTCGGCGATCATCGGGCGGTAGATACTGTCCATCCCGTTCAGGGAGCGCGGCGTCTTATTATCCGCCTGCCCCGACTCGCGCGCCGTCTTAAACATGGAAAGAAGCGAGGCAAGCGGGAGCGCGTCGGAGGCTTTTTTCATTTTCCGGATGCCGGAGACTCCGATGCCGATGAGCGCCGCGGCCAAAAGCGCAAAGAGCAAAGCGAGCGGCACGGAAACGGAAGCCGCGAGTCCGCCTCCTGCTGCTGAAAAAAATCCTGTGTATGACCCGAGCGCCATGGGCACCTCCGTAAACCGCACTGAACCCCCTCAGACGTTGCCTAAACGCACATAGTGTAACGCATCTTTTGCAATCGCTTCAAGCGCATACAGACGCTTTAACGGCGTCGGCTCTCTGCCTCGGTCCCGGTACTGCGGGAAACAGCGCGTCAGGTGCAGCGGAATCCCGGGATCCACGGACGCCAGCCAGGCGGCTTCTTTTTTCATGTCTTCCTCATTATCACTCAGGCCCGGCACCACCAGGGTCGTGACTTCGACATGGCTATGGGCTGCGGCAATTTCAATTGTCTGCTTCACGCAGTCAAAAGAACCGCCCAGGCGCCGATAGCCTTCTTCATGAAAACACTTTAAATCGATGTTCCATGCACTCACCAGCGGGGCGATGTCTTCGATCGTGTCCTGAAGGAAATTTCCGTTCGTCACCAGGACGGTCTCGAACCCTTCTTTTTTTGCCGCCGTGAAGACCTCTTTTATGTATTCAAAGGCCAGGAGCGGCTCATTATAGGTAAAGGCGATGCCGCAATTGCCGGCCTTTTTCAGCGAAAGCGCCAGCTTCACGAGCGCTTCGGGCGTATACACGATCCCGTTGTCCGCTTCGGGCGGGCGCATTGAAATCTGATAATTCTGACAGAAGGGGCAGCGCATATTGCAGCCGAAAAAGCCGGCCGAGAGAATCATTTCTCCCGGGCGGAAATACGCCAGCGGCTTCTTCTCGATGGGGTCGAGGGCCAATGAGGACAAAAGCCCGGGCGCTCTTAACGCAATACGCCCGTCTTTATTCAGACGGGCGCCGCAGAAACCGGCCTCCGCCTCGGCGAGCCGGCAGGCCCGCGGGCAAAGGCGGCATGTGACTTTGTCTTTAGTTTTCATCCTGTTCTCCGAGCGGCGGAAAGACCGTGTTTTCGTCGATCATAATCTCATCCGGATAACGTTTGACTTCAAAGCGTTCAAGACGGTAGTCTTCATCGGCGCTGATGCCCGCTTTCTCCCGGGCGATCGCAACCTGGTCTCTTATGGACGTCACATCCGGCAGATCCGGCAGAAGCAGTCCTCTGCGCATCCCGTCGGTCACAATGACCCCGTAGCGTTTGGGATCCAGAAATTCAGGGCCCTCGATCGGCTCGGGATCGCCTAAGACATCCACGTTGTAAACGAGGTTCGGCAGCTCATCGATTTCCATTTCATCAAAGCGCGGGTCTTCCCAGCCGGCCGCGATGGCCATGGCAATGATTTCCTCGGCCAGATTCTCTTTGCTTGCCGAAATGGTGCCGATGCAGCCGCGCAGCGGCCCTTCCTTCTGCCCTTTCTCCGGTTTCATATGCAAGGAGACAAAGGCACCGGCCTGCTGCTTTTTAAGCTCCGAAATGAAGGGCACATCCTCCGGGGTAATAACGGTGCGGTCTTCATCTTTTTTCTGCTCATCCCGCACAAAGCTTTCCAGGGCAAAGCGGGCCGTAAGCACTTCTTTATGCATGCTCTCGGGCGGCAGGAAAGCGGCGATGGCATAGCCTACCCCGAAGGTGGCTTCATGGCTCATGAGACGCGGCACATAGTCGCGGCCTTCCATAATGCCGGCAAGCATGCAGATCGAACGGATCCCGCATTCGCCGACTTCGTCGCAGCGCTCCGGGTCGAGTTCGGCCACTTTTTCCAGCTGCCCCAAGGCTAAATAGCTCAGGACTTTGTTTTCAAAAATCGGGGCCTTGCGGTTTAATCCGTAAGGACCGGTGGTACGGAGACGGTGCGAGAGGTCGCCGCTGGCCACGAAGACAATCCGTTCGGGCCGTTCGTCAAAGGCCTTGCCCAAGACTCTTCCGAATTCGACATGGCGGGCGTGGTCCAAGCCGCAAAAGGAAAGACGCACCAGCTTGGTCGATTTCGGGACCGATTTCTGAATAAAATACAATGGGACAAAACTGCCGTGATCGCGCATTTCGCTTTCACCGGCATCTTCCAACAGAGTCGTGAAGCCGGATTTGCGTCCGGTCTCGGCTAAAAATTCCGCCAATTCCTGATCGTAAGGGAAATCAACGCGGGCCTCGGGGGCATTAAAAGATTCCAGATTCGATTTCCAGCGCTTGACGTCCGCGATGCGGAAAGCATCAAAATAAGTCATGGCATGCGGGGATACCAATACGATGGTGTCCGGCCTGAGGGCCGCTATGATCTCTGCTGCATCCTCAAAAGCGCGCAGCGTGGCAGGAATCGCCGCCTCTTCACCTTTTCCGACCTCGGGGACCGCTATGGGCGGGTGAGGCATCACAAAACTTCCAACTAAAGGCATATAGCTCCTCCTACAAATATAGTATTGTATCTATTATAGCCTTTTTTCAGAATATACGCCTTTTCTTAACTTATTGCACAATTCTATACTTTGTTTTTCGTCACTTCGTTGAGGATTTCGGAGATTCTGCTTTGCTTTGCGCTTTTTCCGTGCTATTATAAAAATGTTCGAATTATTTTCGGGCAATGGTGTTCATCGGCAATATCAGCCATCCGTGCCCTGCCGGTGAAAAGTTTTTATCTGCTAACCTCAATAACCGAGTAAGAGCTTACGTGGTACTCTGATGCGAGTACCTGACAGGCGGCAAAGGACTGGGGAGCAGAGTTTTTTAAGAAAAATCAGCAAACAAAGAGAGCATCAGAAACCATTAACGTGACGACGAGACGGTGCGCCTGATCAGCAATCCGAAACGGGAATCGCCGCTTTGGTCTTAAATTCTGATCCTGATCATCGCCTCCTTGACACGACGATGGCAAGAAGGTGTATTCATGCTGAGTTCTAATGACGAAGCTGCCGGACATTCCGGCAAGCTGCTCGGACTTACGGGCAGCAATTTCTTATTTATTTGTCTCGGTTCCGCGCTTATCGCTTTTGCAATGGTCAATGTCCATGACCCCTCCCGGATAACGGAAGGCGGTATTCTGGGCCTGAGCCTGCTGCTGAAACAAGTCTTTAATATCAGTCAGGCAATCACATCGCCGCTTCTGGATATCGTTTGTTTTGCCATTGCCTTTTCTCTTTTGGGAAAGCAGTTTCTGAAAACCTCGGCGGTCGCAACGGCCGCCTATGCGGGGTTCATGAAACTTTTTGAATCGATCGGTCCGGTGATTCCGAGCCTCTATCATTTGCCTTTGCTTGCCGCTGTTTCCGGCGGCCTGCTCGTCGGCATCGGCTGCTGCCTGATTATTATGCAAGGCGGCGCTTCCGGCGGAGATGATGCCCTGGCCATGGCCATTTCGCATACCTTTCATATTCGTCTGAGCCTGGTCTTTTTCATCATGGACTTTGTCGTTTTAGGCTTGTCCCTGATCTACATCCCCTTCCGCCGCATATTCTGGTCTTTCCTGACAACGGTGGTGTCCTCTGTGGTCATCGGGCAGTTTGAACTGCATATGCCGAAGTTCCGCAAAGACAAGAAAGAGAAGATGCTGGCCGAGCCGCAGAATTCCTGAAGGGCTTTTTGCTTAAGCGCCGTTTTGAGCATGGCGGCGCCAGCTGCTCGGGCTTTCGCCGTGGAATTTTTTGAAGGCTGCAGAAAAATGCAGGGGATTCGGATAGCCGCAGGACGCGGCTATTTCTTTTATGGGGAGGGAGCTGCTTTTTAAGGCTTCTCGGGCTTTGGCCATGCGGTAGGCAATCAGAAACTGCTGCGGGCTCTGCCCGACGGCGTCTTTAAAAATTTTGCTGAAGTAGCTACGGTCCAGGGCACAGACATCGGCGAGGTCTTCAACGCTTATATTGCTGTAATAATAGCGTTCGATGTAATTGATGGCTTCACGGACGTAAAAATCGCGCAGCCGGGTATTCCGGGCTTTTCTTTTTTTATCGGAGGAAGTAATCAGCTGATCCAGAAACAAATAGGCCTGGGCGGTGAGGTACAAGCCGGACGCCTCTTCAGCCTCCAGAAGGGTATTCATGTGGCCGTAAAGTTTTTCGCCGGCTTCGGGGCTGCTGCTTTGGTAGACGGGGTCTTCCTGACTCAGGCCTGCCCGGTAGCTCGCTTCACCCGCCCGCATCCCGTCAAATTCTATCCAGATGTATTCCCAAGGATCTGCTTTATCCGCATAATACGTGGTCTCCTGATGCGGAAAAATAAGAAAGCCCTGTCCTGCTTTCAAGGCGTAACGTTCGGCTTCGGCATGACCGGGCACGAAGACGCCCCGGCCGCTGATGACATAGTGGAAAAGGTAGTGATTCCGAACGTAGGGGCCGAAGGAATGCAGCGGCTCACATTTTTCCCGGCCGTACTGGTAAAGATTAAGATCCATATATTGTTCGTCGCGGTAGGTTCTGAAGCGCATGCTCCCGCGGCTGCGGCGGGTATTCCGGCTGGTTTTTTTCATGGCGTATCCTTTAATGCTTTATATATGCTGATGTGTTCTGAATATGTATTTATGTATTAATAATAAACATAGAAGCCTATTAAAACAAAGATTTATATATTTACCTTTCTTTCGGGAAATACGAAAATATACATAAGTACATTACGGAAAGCAAAGGAGCGAAGCGACTATGACTAAAATTACCTTTCTCGGAGCGGGCAGCACGGTATTTGTCCGCAATGTCATCGGGGACTGTCTGGTGACGGATTGTCTGCGCGATGCGGAATATGCCCTCTATGACATCGATCCCGGGCGCCTGGATGACAGTTTCAGGATGCTTGAAAACATCAACAAGAATGCCAATGAGGGCCGGGCTGTTTTTACCCGGCATATCGGCTTAGAGGAACTGGAAGACGCCCTCGACGGGGCGGACTTCGTGATCAATGCCGTACAGGTCGGCGGCTATAAGCCGTCGACGGTGATTGACTTTGAGATCCCTAAAAAATACGGTCTGAAACAAACCATTGCCGATACCCTGGGCATCGGCGGGATTTTCCGCACCCTCCGCACCCTCCCCGTCATGGATCAATTTGCGGATGCCATCGAAAAAGTCTGTCCGGATGCCTGGCTTTTGAATTATACGAATCCGATGGCCATGCTGACGGGCTATATGCAGCGCTTCCGCAAGGTGAATACGGTCGGGCTGTGTCATTCGGTGCAGGTCTGCGTGCCGCATCTGCTGGAGTCTTTGGATATGGACTATACGGAGGATCTGCAGTGGAAGATTGCGGGCATCAACCATATGGCCTGGCTTCTGAGCATTTCGAAAAACGGCGAGGACCTTTATCCGGAGATCAAGCGCCGCGCCCGGGAGATGGGAGCGCCGGAGCATGACCGGGTCCGCTTTGAAATGATGGAGACCTTCGGCTATTACGTGACGGAGTCGAGTGAGCACAATGCAGAATATCATCCGTATTTTATTAAATCGGCGTATCCGGAACTGATCGAGGCCTATAATATTCCGATTGATGAGTATATGCGCCGCTGTGAAAATCAAATCAAGGGCTGGGAAAAGGACCGGGAGCGTCTGAGCGAAAACAAGGACCTCAGCCACGAACGGACGAATGAATATGCATCTTATATTCTGGAGGCCATGCTCCTGAATAAGCCTTATAAAATCGGCGGCAATGTGCTCAATACCGGCCTGATCACGAATCTGCCGCAGAATGCCTGCGTAGAGGTCCCCTGCCTGGTGGATGCTTCCGGCGTGACGCCGACTTATGTGGGGGCTTTGCCCGAAGTCCTGGCAGCTTTGAACCGGACGAATATCAATGTGCAGCTTCTGACCCTTGAGGCCTACCGCAGCCGGAGAAAGTTTCATCCCGAAAGATGTTCCTTATTTGCAAACGGAAGATCGCAACGGAAAACG
>CALLQJ010000351.1 GCA_938014865.1 uncultured Fastidiosipila sp. | reverse complement strand
TCTACAAAAGAACCCGCCGTATTACCTCGCCTCTGGTCAACTGAAGAATTCTCTCGTTTTTAAGAAAGAGCTGCTCCCGGCACGGTCCGCCGGGAGCTTTTTTATGCCTTCCGGCAGAGCCGTCCGAAAAGCAAAGCCCTTATAGATAGAAAAGACGTTTTTCGCGCTTTTCAGCGCCGGTTTTGAAAAGGTTTGCAGATAAATTGCAAGAATTTTGGCGGAAAAAGCCCGGATTTTTTCTTCTGAGGCCGTTTTCGGGCTTTTTTGCTCGTGAAAGAAATTTTACAAAGAACTAACATAAAATACGTCTAAAGACGCGTCTGCGTGTTTAATATGTTACTAAAATATTGATTGAAAACACTTTATTGTGCATAATGCATAAAAGAGACTTCTTAAATCTGAACTTTGTATAATTTCCAAAGTCAAAGTCCCTATGATAAGATAAATGCAAGACAGCTTATTAATTTATTTAATTATTGCAAACGATATCAATAGACGAGGTTAGAGACATGGCCATATTCGGAAAAAGAAAGAAAAAGAAGAAGGATACAGGGCAGCAGACCTATGTACAGAGGATCAAGCTGACCCCTTTGGGCAAAGTATTTCAGGTCGTGAACGGCCTGCTGCTTTTAATTTTTGCCCTTTTGTGCCTGATTCCTTTTTTGAATGTTATCGGTACATCCTTTGCAACGACCAAGGAAGTCTTGCTGCGTGATTTTATCATTATCCCGCATACGTTTACCTTGGCCGCTTATGAGTATGTCTTTTCGACAGCAACGGTCACGCGGGCGGTTCTCGTTTCCGTGATCGTCACCATTACAGGTACCGCCATCAGTCTTATTGTGACAAGTCTTATGGCGTACGGGCTTTCGAGAACCTACCTTTACGGGCGCCGGGTCATTAATTTCCTGGTGCTTTTTACGATGCTCTTCAGCGGCGGTATGATTCCGGGTTTCCTGGTGGTCAGCAATTTGGGCCTGATCAATTCCTTGTGGGCCCTGATTATTCCGAGTACGGTCAGCGCTTATAACATGATTATTATGCGTAACTTCTTTCAGGGCATTACGCCTTCGCTTGAAGAAAGTGCCAAGATCGACGGGGCCAATCACATGCAGATTTATTTCAGAATCATGCTTCCCTTGTCGAAAGCAAGTTTTGCCACCATCGGTTTATTTTATGCCGTCAGCTACTGGAACACCTATCGTTCGGCCATCCTCTATCTGACCGATACGAAAAAGTGGCCCATTCAGGTCATGCTGCAGCAGATTGTTCTGATGGCCAGCGGAAGTGACTTCGATACCGCTTCGGTTGAAGTGGTGCCGCCTTCCCAGTCCGTACGGATGGCCGTTATTGTTGTGGCGACCCTTCCTATCTTATTGGTTTATCCCTTCGTGCAGCGTTATTTCATTCACGGTGCCATGTTAGGTTCCGTTAAGGGATAAGAAGCAGCAGAAAAAGCGGGAGAATAATTATGGATAAACAAACTCAGACTCTTACAGCAAATACGGCAAATCAGACGGCGAAATCATCCGCCAAGAAAAGATCCGGCAAAGCGCCCAGACGTAAAAGAAGCCTCCGCAAAGAGCTTAAAATGAACTGGATGCTTTACCTGATGATCCTGCCCGGTGTCGTTTATTTCTTAATCTTTAAGTACGCACCGATGGGCGGTCTGGTGATTGCCTTTCAGGATTACTACCCCTTCCTGGGCATCAAGAACAGTCAGTGGGTAGGCCTGGCGCATTTTAAACGCTTCTTTAATTCGGGTGTTTTCAATAATCTGATGAGAAATACCTTGATACTTTTCGGACTGAACCTGATTTTCGCCTTTCCGTCTTCCATTCTCTTAGCGATCATGCTGAATGAAGTACGGAACACCCGTTTTAAAAAGGGTGTGCAGACGATTGTCTATCTGCCGCACTTTATCAGCTGGGTTATCGTGGTCTCTATTTTCTACGTCCTGCTGACTACCGAAGGCGGCGCAATCAATAACATTATTGAGTCGATGGGCTTTGCGAAAATTCCTTTTTTGACCAATCCGAGCTGGTTTAGACCCTTATACATTATTCAGGAAATCTGGAAGGGCGCCGGCTGGGGCAGCATCATTTATCTGGCGGCCCTGACGAATGTCGACCAGCAGCTTTATGAAGCCGCAGACCTTGACGGGGCCAGCCGTTTCCAGATGATCTGGCACGTGACCTTGCCGAGCATCCGTCCGACCATCGTGACGATGCTGATCCTGAAAGTCGGCGACGTACTCGAACTCGGTTTTGATCACGTCTATCTGATGCTGAACTCCCTGAACCGGGATGTTGCGGAAATCTTTGACACCTTCGTTTATACCGCAGGTATTACGAACGGGCAGCTGAGCTTCTCGACGGCGGTCGGATTCTTTAAATCCATTGTCGGACTGATCCTGGTCATATTTGCGAACAGCATGGCCAAGAAGGTTGGAGAAGAAGGGGTCTATTAATTTAAGTAATCGTTCATTTTACCGCTTTTCTTCAGAAGAAAGCAGTAAAGTGCAGTGATAAATAATAGGAGGAAGAACATGAAGAGAAAAAAATTACAAATCTTCAGCAAGCTTTTTGCAGGCGCGCTCGCTCTGTCTGTACTCTTAAGTGCATGCGGCGGCAACGACAGCAAAGAGACGGAAAAACCGGATGATCCGACACAGAAAGTGACGGAGAAAGAAACAGAAAAAGAAACAGAAAAAGAGACAGAAAAAGAAACTGAGAAGGAGACGGAAGAAGAAGAGCCCAATGACGACGAAACAGCCGAACGTGTTGATATTACTTGGATGTCCGTTCTTCATACCGATTCGCCCCCTTCTGATGAAGTGATTGAAGCGATTAATGATTTTGCCAACGTCAATCTAACCTTCCACTGGGTACCGGCTTCGACCGTTGATGAGCGTATGAATACGGCTCTGGCATCCGGTGAACTGGCAGATATCGTGACCATGAACCGTCTTACCAATGCAACACAGCGTAAGGCTTTGGGTTCGGGCATGTTCTGGGACGTTGAGCCTTATCTGAGTGAATATGAGAACCTCAATGACATCAGCGACGGCAGAATTGCCTCCTGCAAAGTCAACGGCATTCTCGGCGGTGTTCCGATCGTGAAACCGGTTGCCCGTTACGGTCTTGTTATTCGTCAGGACTGGCTGGACAATCTCGGCCTCGAAGTCCCGCATACCGTTGATGATCTGGTAGATGTGGCGATGGCCTTTGTCAATGATGACCCGGACGGCAACGGTGAGGATGATACCTATGCCATGATCGAACGCAACGAGTCCTGGGGCGTCAGCTTCCGTCAGGTAGCCGGCTGGTTCGGTGCACCTAACAAATGGGGTGTCACGGAAGAAGGCAATGTAGAACCTTGGTTCATGCATGACGGCTATTTCGAAGCGATGGAACTTTACAGAGATCTCTACGAAAAAGGCGCAATCAACAGCGACTTTGCCGTTATGGAGAAAAATGACCAGAAACAGGCAGCCGCACAAGGCAAGGGCGGTATTGTCATTACCGGTCTCTATGATGCGAGAAACTACTACAACCTGGCTGTTGAGCTCGGGATGGAAGGCGAAATGGAATGGGCGCTCGTCAACGATATGCATGTCGAAGGCGGCGAAGTCAGAAGCTTGTCGGATACCAACAACGGTGTCGGCGGTGTCTACGCAATTCCGAAGTCTGAAGTACCGGACGAAGACGGCATGAAACGTGTCCTTCAGTTCATGAATGACATGGCCAGCAAGGAAGGCTTCCTGCTGATGACCAACGGTATCGAAGGGGTCCACTATGAGATGGACGGCAACACAGTTGTCAACCTCGATCAGGAAAAATGGAAACAAGATGTTCAGGCTCTCAGCGGCAGCCGTATGAACGAGCTGGTGACTTATGAGTTTGATAACTCGAATCCGATGGTACAGAAGTCGAACCAAATGATTTTCGACAACGAAAAGAATGCGGTCTACGACGTCGCTCCTCCGCTGGAAAGCGAAACCTACGACATGCTTTTCAGCCAGATCGAACAGCTGCCGAAGGATGCCTACTACAAATACGTCATGGGTGATATCACCATGGATGAAGTCAAGCAGGCAAACGAAGACTGGCTCGCACAGGGCGGTCAGCAGATGATCGAAGAATTCACTGCTTCTTACAACGAACTGAACGGCTAAGCTGAACCGTTAAGGCGTTTGAAAGAAACGAACGAGTAGGGGTGCCCTTCGGGGCACCTCTTTTTTGCTGCGTCTGACATGGGCAAGAGCCGGACAGTGAAAGTCCGTTATATGCCTTGCCGCAGGAAGTATTAGCGAAAGCTTCGGGGACAAGTAAAAATAAGCAATTAAAAAGAGAGCAAATTCAGGATACCTTTTAAGTGTCAAAAACGAAGAAAGGATGTCCTGAAATGCTCTCCGTTTCTATTATACTCAAAATCTGTTGAAATCCTAGTCTGCGATAAAAGAAAACAGCAAGCAAGCTTCCGCATCAAGTCCCGGCCGGAACGGTCCGGACAGAGAAAAGCGCAGAAAAAAAGATCTGCCCTGCATAGGACAGATCTCCTTTTAGTGTTTGCGATTTTTCTCTTGATCAGAGGGCTCAGCGATCATCGTTTCTGTAATAGCGTTTAAGGAGGAAGCTGATCAGCACGACAATAAGCAAAAGAGCGGGCAGCAAGATGAGCAGCAATTTGCTGTAATCAGAGGACTTTCGGCCTTTCAGCTGAATCATTTCCACCGTTTCGGACTGCTTTTCCTCGGCCGGATCTTCCGCTTCTGTGCCCGATGCACTTTCGCTCTTCTTTGTATCGTTGCTTGGGCTTGCTGTCGTCTCGCCGGCAGTTTCCGAAGCCGATGTTTCGGAGCTCGTTGCTTGAGAAGACGTACTGCCCTTTGTATCGTCGTCCGTACTCGTACTCGCTTCCGCCTCTTCATCGCCGTCATAAGGACGCAGATAAGAGCCGGGGACGAAGGCTTCTTCGCCGTTCAGCAGGATGACATACCAGCCGTTGTCCGTTTCTCCGATGACATCCAGGACCGTGCCTTTCGGATTCAGCTTGAGGTAGCGGTAGGACGCACCGGGGCCGCTTCTGGCTTCGATATCACTTTTGGTGATGAATTTCTCTTCAAGCGGCGTGTAATCGAAATCATCTTCTTCCGCAGTTGTACCTTCGCTTTCCTCCGGCTCCGGTGTCGGTGTGACGGCTTCGGGCGTGGGCGTGGGATCCGCGGGTTTGCTGCTCGGCTTGGGGGAAGGGGTAGGTGTCGGGGGTTTCGGCGTCGGTGTCGCCGGTACCGGGGTAGGCGTAGCCGGTACGGGGGTAGGGGTAGCGGGCGCAGAGACGGTGACATTGATGCTTCCGGCCGCCTCGAGATCCTTAACATCACCTGCTCCGTCATCGGTCGTAATGTGGCCGTATACGGTCAAGCTAAAGCTATCCGAATAGTTCACCGTAATGGATAGACTTAGAGAGGAAAAGACTTCCTCACCGCTGTCATGATAAAAAACAGCAGGTGATGCAGAAGCGCCCCCTTCCGTACTGACTTTAAGATCATAAGCCACAATGCTGTCCGGAGCGGACAAATTTGCGGTATAAGATACTGAGCCGCCTCCGGCATCCACGTTTTGAGGGCCTGAAATGGAGATGCCCACATCCGCTGCTTGTAATGGTAAAGCTTCAGGCACAAAACTTATCAAAGAAAAGATCAGGCTTAAAATGAAGAGCCTGATACCGTTTCGCTTAAACTTTTTTTTCTTAAAATGCATGCTCTTATTCCTCCGCTTATTTAGTCTCGGTGCTTGCTGCTTATCATTTTAGCGACGATCAGCAGAATGATCAGCACAAGAGCGCCTGCGACCGCGAATAATATTTTCTCAGTATCTCCCAAAAAACCTTCGCGTTCAAGTTCGCCTGAATTTTCTATTTCGCTCGGCACCTCTATCGTCTCATCGCTTGCAGTTTCAGCAGCTGTTTCTTCAAGGCTGCTTTCGCCGGGAGCCGTCGTTTCAGTCGTTTCAGACGTATTTTCGGAAAGATCTGCGGGAAGGGGCGCATAGCTTGTGCCTTCGCCCTGCGGCAAGGTAATGATAATCGTTTCATAGGCCGTGCTCTCGGCCGTGCCGCTTTCTGCCGGAGCTGCCGTTTCACTCGCTTCGCTCGTCGTTTCCTCAATAAGCAGAGCATCCTGGGTGTTTAAAGAATAATAACGCAGAATGGTGCCCGGCACCTGACGGCCGTAGGTATCATAGAAAAAAGAGTTCAGCAAAGCAAGGGTAGAAAAGCCCGGCGCTTTTGCTTTCAGGTCTAAGGTGGCCAGCAGTCTGTCTCCCTGCGGAATAAGGCCGCCGCTGCTTTCGCCTGTGATCGTACAGACCCCGTCTTCTTTTTCTTCGAAACTTACGGCGAAGCCCTCATAACCGGGGTCTTCGCCGCCTTCATAGCTGAAGGCTTTATTATTGTAATTAATATTGAGCTCAAAACGGCTGATATTGGTCGGCAGAAGACCGCCGATTTCCAGGCGGACGTGTTCATCCGTGATTTCTTCCGCGGTGCCGAAGGTAATGTCAGCCCCGTTTTCTGCTTTAAGCAGGACTTTCGGGCTAAAGAAGACGGTGAAAAGAAGCACAGTCCACAGCAGACTGAGCACAAAGGAACGCTTGATTTTCATATTACTGCTCCAAAGGTTTCTTGCCTAAAAGATGATAGCGGATCAAAAGACTGTCCGTGACAGTAATTTTTCCGTTCTTGTCCGTATCGGCTCTTTGCATTTCGTCTTCAGTCAGCGCGCGTTTGCCCAGCAGGTGATAGCGGATTAAAAGACTGTCGGTAACCGTAATTTTTCCGTCTCCGTTTGTATCCCCCAGCAAAAAGGGCTCGGGCTTTTGTTCCGATTCTCCGGAAGAACTCTCTTCCGTAACGATCGGCTGCTCGGGCGGATAGGCCGCGATATAGCCGCTTTGGCCCTTGTATTCCACCTTGTACCACTGATCGCTGAGCCCGTCGATGTAGGTCCCTTTCTTCCGCCCGGTGACTTTTACGGTCTCCCCGGCGGCAATGACGTCGAGCTGTGAATCGTTAAAGGTCGGACCCGAACGCAGGACGTAGGCACTGCTGAGCCGGATAAGATCGCCGTTTTTCGCATACAGGACGGGATCCGTGATCGTATGCTCCGTGCCGTCGCCCGTTGAAGGCTGCTGCGGCGGAACAGAGTCGGGATAGCGGGAGCCCGGATTGGCATAAACCTGCTGCGGCATGTCTTCAAAAACGGGGATGAGGAAGGTGTAATCTTCATCTAAGGCACCCGCTCGGAGATTGGCGATGTACTGCACATCCGCCTCGGTCGCCGGGGCAAAGACATTGCCCATATACTGATGCCAGATATTGGCCGCTAAATCTTCCTTGCTGTGACGCAGGTTGAACTTCATGTAATAGTTCGTGTTCTGGCCGACGTCCAGGTAGGCTTTTTTAATGAAGGTGATGCCGCCGTAAATCGCTTTGTAGCGCGAATCCCAAGGCAGCATCATGCGTTCCCGGCC
>CALLQJ010000350.1 GCA_938014865.1 uncultured Fastidiosipila sp. | reverse complement strand
CAAACAAATTATAATAATTATTATGTTGATACAGCCCTGACTTTTGAAGAGTCATATTTACAAATTTACAATATAGAAAATGCATATTCTGCATTACAAGATTTATATCATTTAAACTTGTCGGAGCAGTATGGTACATCGGATCAATGGAAGCGTTTACTGGATGAGCTGAATAAAAATGATGGATCATTAGAGAAAATTTATAGCACATATGGTATTGATGACGATTGGCAAAGCAACATAAATAGCAAATTAAAAGGCGTGTCATATAAAACTTGGATATTCTTTATATTTTTAAAATTAAATATAAGAAATATAAAGAATGATTATTTGTCTTTAGTAGTAGAGCAAACTAATACATCCAACGATTTAAAAAGAAATATTTTAAATAAATTAATTACGATCCCTACAAATCACAAAGAATATAGTAAGTTTTATAATGAACGAAAATCCTTAGTTTCTAATTTCAGCAAAAATGATATTAATTTGTTTATTAAAGAAAATAAGATTTATCCAAAAGAAAGTATATATCGTTATACAGACAATACATTAGCTGAAAGAGAAGAAATAATAAAATGGGTTTCAAAATATGGATATATCGAGGAGCTATCCATTATCTATCCTGCCTTAGATGTATATCTGAAGGAATATGTATTTGATTGTGATGTTTTATCTGATGATCTTACTAACTATTTTCAAAAATATAAAATTCAAAAAATCAAAAACTCAATTGACCCAAAGTTTCTGTCTCTGGTAGATAAATATTCTGACAACGCAATATATTCAAAACTAGAAACCAGAGATAATGTTTTAAGAAAAATTGAAGACAAAAACTCAACTTGCCTTTTCTGGATAGATTCTCTCGGGGTTGAATATTTATCATTAATATCAGATCTGGCTGAAAAGAATGATCTGCTTATAGAGATTCAAATTTGTCGTGCAGATTTACCAACTTTAACAAGCATAAATAGATCGTTTTTTGATTCTTGGCCCGGGAATAAAAAAGCAGATATTAAAGATTTAGATTTGATCAAACATGGAAAAACGAAAAGACAGTATAGTGGGGATGATCCCTCATATTTGGCTTCCGAAATTGACTTAATTCAAGAAGTAATAGAGAAAATAGCTTCGGATCTTCAAACTCAACAATCACAAGCGGTTACAATAGCAAGTGATCATGGAGCTTCCAGATTGGCTGTATTGTACAACGATGAAGACAAATATGTTTATGAAAGTAAAGGCGAGCATTCGGGAAGATGTTGTAAAACAGTACCCGGAGCTGATATATCATATGCACTCAAAGAAAATGGATATTGGGTGTTGGCAGATTATAAACGCTTTAAAGGCAGCAGGGCTGCAAAAATAGAGACTCACGGAGGAGCAACTCTGGAAGAGGTCGTCATACCGGTTATAACTTTAAAGCTGAAAAAACAAAAAGAAATAAAAGTACTGATTTTAAATAAAGATGGTATTTATCCTGATAGAAGAAATGGTATTACTCTGTCGATTTACATATCCTATGTAAATTTTACAAATAAAGTCGACATATTATATAAGAAAAAACGGTATCGAGCAGAATTTCAATACGAGAATCATTATACCGTAAATATTGATTCTATTACAAAGCCGGGACAGTATGAGATCGAAATATATGATGGCGATAACAAGATATTTGATTCGGAAATTAGAGTAAAAAGTAAAGTCGGCAGTATAAATGAGAGTTTTGATGATTTTTTTAAGGAGATTTAGATGTCAGCAACAAAAAAGTTAAGAGACTGCTTTGATGAGATGGTGGTATTTAAGGACTTATCAAAAACCAATTTTTTCTCTGCGTTAAGCTTGCCTTCCTTTATGCGTGATTGGTTATTGAAAAAATTTCAAGATGATACAGGATACTTTGATCAGGATGAGTTACTTAGATTTGTAAAAAGATATATTCCCAGAAAAGACGATTGGATTGCAATAAAAGATCGAATTATTGTTGAAGGTGAACGCGTAAAGTTTCTTGCAAAAATTTCTGTAGATATTGACATTAAAACAGGTGAAGTCTCTTTTGCACTTCCTGATTTTGGCTTGGACTACAAACAGACCATAATAGAAGACGATGTTTGGTCATCTTATAAAGATGAATTAGTAAAAGGAAAAGAAATTTGGGGAATGGTCGAATTGGGATACAGATCTTCACAAGAAGCAGAATTTATCCCTTCATTTCAAGGCTCTTCTAAAAGCAAGTCGAATGATGGAAAGATAAAGTTAATTTCTTTCAATAATTTCTGCCCTTATAACATAAACCTTGACTACTTCAAGGAGGCTCGTCAAGAATTCTCGATAAGTGAATGGATAGACATCGTTCTCGGAGCTGTTGATTATAATGCAAATGGATATAAGACAATTGAAGAGAAACTCACCATGATTACTCGATTATTACCGTTTGCGGAAAAACGTCTAAACTTAATTGAATTAGCTCCGAAGGGAACAGGTAAATCATATCTATTCGGTAATGTAAGCCGTTTTGGTTGGTTATCAAGTGGCGGAGTAATGTCTAGAGCAAAAATGTTTTATGATATATCGAAACGTCAGGTAGGGCTCGTAGGTGGTAATGATTTCATAACGTTAGACGAAGTACAGACCATTTCATTTAGTAACACAGATGAGATGAGAGCTGCTTTAAAGGGATATCTTGAGCAAGGTACATTTACGGTAGGCGATTATAAAGGTATTGCTGATGCCGGAGTTATATTATGCGGCAATATTAGTCAAGAGATCATGGATCAGGATGGTTGGTCGAATATGTTTTTAGAGTTGCCGGAAGTCTTTCATGAATCGGCGTTAATAGAAAGATTTCACGGCTTTATAAAAGGGTGGAACATACCTAGAATGAACGATGATCTAAAAATTAATGGTTGGGCACTAAATTCAGAATATTTCTGTTCTATTCTTCACGAATTGCGCTCGGACATGACTTATAGAAGTGTGGTAGATGATCTGATTATTGTACCTAAAGGTGCAGATACCCGCGATACAGAGGCGGTTAAACGGATATCAACAGCGTACTTAAAACTTTTATTTCCGCATGTTCAGGATGCAAAAGATATTAATCCGATTGAATTTGAAACATATTGTTTTAGAAGAGCATATCAAATGAGAAAAACAATCAAATATCAACTTGGCTTATTGGATGTTGAATACAAAGGAAAAAGGTTACCTGATTTGAAAGTTAGAGGGATAGGTGTGTAGCATATAAATATTTAATTAGTGGTCTTACGTTTGTAGTTCAATAATACAATATACGTTGTCATTTACCTGATACATGTGCCTCGAGATCTCGTACTACAATCACGTATTTTAATCATGACCGGCCTAAACAGCAGCTATAAAATCAGACTTACCATACTCTGCAAAAAACCATCAGTAAGAATTAAATTACTCCACTAATCCCTTGAATCCTCATCAGAATTATCCTCCGCAACCTTCCACATTTCTTTGTCCGGGAATGCATAGGAAATCTCGTCTCGGTTTCTGCGTGCAGCAGCCAGACGATTCTTGAAATACACATTGAGATCCGGGTCTGATATATAAAGATAGCAGCCCTTCATGCCGCGGGTACACAAGACTTTATAAATGTTTTTAATGTAGCGGGTTAATTCTTCAGGATTGTTTTTCAAGTTCTTTTTGCCGTTTCGGTCTTTGTATTCCTTGATATCAGCATAAATCTTTTGAGTTTTCGGGTTGAAGCGTATTTCTTTCCCGAAGATGACGCCGATATAATCAAATTCAAGACCTTGGCAAGTGTGAATGCAGCCAATCTGTTGGGCACATTCTTCATCTCTTGCCCAGATTTTAGACGGGCTGCGGGTGTTCCAAGGTCTGGCAAAGTCAAATTCTTCTATGACGACATCCTTTATTTGAGCATCCGGATTGCCGGTCTTTGTCCAAGGCCAGGCATAGCCGGCAGTGGTTCTTGCACTGAAACCATTTTTTTGATGCGCTTCAATTTTGTTTGTCACATCATGCGGATTATCAAAAATTTCGAATTCAAAATCGCCCTGATCCCAGCCTTCCGCATTGGCATTTGATTCAAGCTGCAGTACATCGGATATCCAGCGGACATAGCCTTCAGCACCGGCGCAGCGGAACTGGGCTTTGAGTTTAAGGTGTGAAATATGTGCATTATACATTTCGGCGTATTTATAAATTTCTTTGGTTGATCCTACGTCGTCCGGCCGAATTTGCTGCTCATCATCAATGAAGAAAACAGAGAGCTTGCTCGCCTTAACGATATCTTTAATTTGATTCTCTCCGCTGTAACCATAAGTGCCTTTATCTTTCAGGCGATGGGCTTCGTCTACGATTAAGGCATCAAAGAAATTATAAGGGGCATTTATGAAGCCTCCGGAGCCTTTGAAAAGATTCGTAATGTACTTTTTTGTCTGAAAGCCGTCTTTAAACAGCTTGTCTACGATAGCAGAGCGGAAGGCTTGGTTGGGTGCAACAAAATGTACGTTCATACCGTGTTCGAGCATTTCTCGAAATACGTGCATCGAAACGACGGATTTCCCTGTTCCCGGCCCGCCTTCAACAACGATCACTTTTTTACCTTCGCCGGGTTTGAGGGCCTGCTGAACGATGGTTTCGTAGGCGACGATCTGTTCGTCGAGCAAGATAAACTCATCATTGCCTTTAAATAAGGATGTTACAGCGTCGATCAGCTGCTTTGAGGGCTTGAGCCTGCCGTTTTCAATGTAATATTTTGTGCTTTCGCCATTGCCGTTAGAAAGATATTGCTTAAGAAAACGCTGAAATTTTTCTGTGTCTTTACGGAAAAACACCGGAACTTTCTCGGTTACCTGTACGAATTCGTCTGCAAGGAGAGGTTCCGGATCTTTTTTATTGTAGTTATGTAGATAGGCACAAGCATGTCCTAAGATATTTTGCTGGCGAATGGATTCGTTCATATTAGACAGAAATTCACAGTAGGAATCTGCTTGAACAGAAGGATGCGGGACATCGCGGTAGTCTCTGCCGACAAAGGTATTGACAAGCTGGCGAGAGGACGAAGACTGTGTTGCCTCAGTCCATTGTTTTAATTCAACAAGTACAAAATTGTCATTCCCGCGATTATCCTGACCTGTGAGCATAAAATCAATACGTTTGCTGGTAGATGGAATTTTGTATTCAATGAGCACACCGCATGAGTCCGGCAGCCTGGCGAGCCGTGTTGCAGTTTCCATATACCGCAGTGAGTTATTCCAGGACATAACTTCGCCGGGGCTCGGACGGTATCCGAGTCCGCTGAAAAAAGCCCGCTCGATTTCTTCGGTTATTTGATTCGTATCTACATTGTATTTGAATTCGTCTAAATTTGAACTGTAAAGAATCATCGCGCACACACATTTCTTAAAAAATCAATGCTGCAGATCTTTGTATCTGTAATTTTTGCCTTTGGCTTTTTCTACCGGATACTTCCGATCGTTTAACTTGACTTTGTCTTGTAACGCTTCAAAGAGATCAAAGTGATTCATCTGAGCAAAGCGCAGCAGAAAAAAGAAGATATCACCGAGTTCCTGCGAAACTTCTTCGCGTTTAGCAGGATCGCTCATGATCTGATCCATATCTTCTTGAGACTGAAAGCGGAATATATCCAGCAGTTCATTGGCTTCGGTGCTCAGACCGATGGCCAGATCCTTAGGATTGTGATATTGATCCCAGTCTCTTGCTTCACAAAATTCTTTTACTATTTTAGCGGCTTCTTTAATGGAGTCCATAACTGCCTCCGAAAATGTATTTCTTTAATTTTAGCAGAATTTGATATTTCCGACTCTTTATACCACTTAGACTGCATTAAGCAGACGCTCGAGCTATACCCCCGGAGGGCTTTTATCGAGTCTGCCGGAGCCCTTACTTTAGTGCGATACTCAAAGCTGAATATGAACACAGTGTTTTATTGCTTTTCTGTGCTTTTGCGAAACTCAGGTGTCGTCTTTACACGAGTCCAGATGAACGGCAGCTGCGGATTTTTAATGCGCTTGATGAGCATATCGGCGGTAAGATTGCTGATGTATTCGCCCGGAATATTGACTGTTGTAAGCGGGGGATCTGTAATGGCAGTTTGCGGTATGCCGTCAAAACCGGCAATTAAAACATCGTCCGGTATGGCCAGGCCCTTTTTCTTCAGAGCAGTCATGAGGTTCAGTGCAATATAATCATTGGCGCATATGAAGGCCTCAGGAAAAACGGAAAGCTTGTTCAGCTCTTGCAAAAGCCAATCAGGATCTCCGTAAGGTAAGTTATCCTTTTCTAAAATACAGCAATCCTTGTTAAGCGAAAGCCCTGCATCATCTAAGCCGCCAATATAGCCAAGCCAGCGTTCATAGAACGAGCCGCAATGTTTAATATCTCCGACAAAACCAATTTCTTTTATGCCTTGATCCGTTAAATGACGGACAAGTGATGTGCTTCCGGCAATATTTTCCATTGCGACAAAATCACAATGCATAATTTCTGATAAAGCATCAGTTGTGCTGTCAATGGAGACGGTCGGTATGCCTAAACCGCAGAGCATCTCCAAGTAGTCTGCGTCAAACAATTCAATGCAAATAATACCGGCAGTCTCTTGCGTAATAAAATGCAGAGGCAAGCGTTTTTCCTGCATTTCTTCAGCTGTAATTTCAAATATTTTAAGGGTGTAACCGGCGCGGCTTACCTGATCAGTGAAAGACGTGAATAAATAAGCGGCGAAATGATAATTGACCGGCATATTTCCTGTAAGTAAGGCAATACTGCTGCCGGAAGGTTCAGAAAAGCTGGCGGCAGAAAGATTAGGGACGTAGTAGCCTAGCGCTTGTGCGGTCTCCAGAACAAGCTCTCTGGTGGAGTCTTTAACCGAACCGCGCTGATTGAAAACTTTTGAAACTGTATTTCGTGATAATCCGCAGGTATCCGCTATATCTTGCATGGTGACACGTTTTTTGTTCATAAAACACCCGACTTTCATTAATTTAGCCTCATAGCATCATCACTAGTATATTGTGGCATAAAAGTTTACAAATGTAAACAGCTGGTACTAGAACGACTTTTAATTTACATTTCTTTATAAAGTATTATGAAATTTCCCTAATTTATTTGATAAAAACAAAGGATTAGTTGACAAACGAACATAACGATAATAAAATGTAAATCAAAACATTACATCATGTAAACAAATTTATGTGATTCGCAGGCTGTTTTTTGCGGAAAATGTTTACAAGTGTAAAAAAAGAGCAAGGAGGGTCGTATGAAAGACGGGGCGAGGCAATTATCTGTGTCCTCTGCAGAAAAACAAGCTAAAAGATACAGGAAACGTAAGCAGTTTAAAGATAACTTTCCGTATTTAGTCCTGCTGTTTCCTGCAGTATTGCTTGTTTTTCTCTTTAATTATTTACCGATCTACGGAGTTTTGATTGCATTTCAAGATTTTATGCCGGGTGACAATATTTTATCTGCCGATACGATATGGGTCGGATTTAACAATTTTAAGCGCTTTTTTAATGATGTGCAGTTTTGGTCACTGATGAAAAATACATTTTTGCTTTGTATCTATGGTTTTATCATTGGTTTCCCTTTACCGATTATCGTAGCCCTCTCCCTAAATGCTATGAAGAATCGCAAGTCGGCCAAATATTTGCAGACAATATTTACGGCGCCGCATTTTATATCACTTGTGGTTCTTGTAGGTATGCTCCAGCTCTTTTTCGGCTGGCACGGTTTGATCAATAATCTGGTAGCTTCCTGGGGCGGCGAAAAATATTCTTATTTCCTGGAGCCGGGGGCTTTCAGAGCCATGTATATTTTGTCCAGCAACTGGCAGGATTTCGGCTGGAGTGCAGTTATCTATATTGCTGCGTTAGCTTCCGTTGAGCCCGAACAGCATGAAGCAGCCATGATTGACGGGGCTACCCGTTTTCAGAGAGTTATACATGTCGATTTCCCGGCGATCATGCCGATGGTCAGTGTCATGCTGATCATGTCCATTGGCGGTCTGATGGGCGTCGGCTATGAAAAAGCTCTGCTTATGCAAACGGACGGTAACTTGCCTGTTAGTGAGATCATAGCCACTTATGTCTATAAACGCGGTCTGACCGGTTTGCCGGATCAAGGTTATGCGACAGCCATCGGGCTTTTTAATTCGGTAATTAATGTAGTTTTGTTGATTATTGCCAATACAACATCCAGGCGTTTTTCTGAAAATTCCTTGTGGTGAAGGGGGTTTTTATGTCGAAGAAAAAAATGAATACAGTACAAAAGACAGATTTTCTTAAAGACTCCCGCAGGGATAAAGTGTTCTATGCTTTTAATACCCTATTTTTAACGTTTCTGGCGATTATTATCATCTATCCTTTGTACTTCATTATTATTGCTTCTTTTTCAGATCCTGAAGCGGTTTTGGCAGGACAAGTTACTCTGTATCCGGTGAAGATTACTCTGGATGGCTACAGAGAGGTCATGAAACGCAAAGATATTTGGGGCGGATATCTTAATACTATTATTTATACGCTGCTGACAGTTGTACTGGCATTGGGAGTAACCATACCTGCAGGCTGGGCCCTCAGCCGCAAAACGCTGCCCGGCAAACAATTCTGGATGTTCTACTTTATTGTCCCGATGTTTTTCGGCGGCGGGCTGATTCCTTTTTACAATGTGATGAGCAAATTAAATCTGATCAATACCATTTGGGCTTTGATACTGCCTGCTGTTCTGTCCGTTTGGAATTTATTCATGAGCAAGGCATTTTTTGAATCCTCTATACCGGACGGCCTGGTTGAAGCGGCAAAAATTGACGGAGCCGGTATATACAGGACCTTCCTCACAATTGTTTTGCCATTGGCTAAAGCCATAATCGCTGTGATGGGACTTTATTATGCCGTCGGTCAGTGGAACAGTTATTTTAACGCAATGATCTTCCTGCAAAATAAAGAACTTTATCCTTTGCAGCTCATTCTAAAAGAAATTTTGATTGCATCTGAGAGTACGGTCGGAGGCAGCGGTGAAACGATCCTGCAGCAGTACCGACTGGCCAATCAGCTGAAGTATGTCACCGTCATTGTATCGAGCTTGCCGGTCCTCTGCTTGTATCCTTTTGTACAAAAATATTTCAATCAGGGCGTCATGGTGGGGTCGATCAAGGCATAAGGAAAACAGGGAAAGCATGTTAAGCAGTTTTATAAAAATCCGGAGGTTAATATGAAAAAAGCAAAAAGTTTTGCTGTGATTTCAGCAGCAATGTTTCTGTTGTCTGCATGCGGACAAAAAACAGGAAATAATGACAGCTCGGACGCGGATCTTGATCTGCTGACAAATACATACGGTTATCAGTATCAGAATACAGATGAAAAAATTCTGAATGATAAAGGCGCACAAGAAATTTCTTATACCGTTTATTCTTCCAAAAATGCTTCTGCGCTGGATTATAACGATATGAAAATTATGGAGGATCTTTTTGATCAGACGAACGTAAAGGTGGATTGGGAAAATGTATCTGAATCCGTTTATACCCAGCAGAAAAATTTGGTTTTCGGAAATAAAGATGACAGACCGGATGCGATTTACCATGCAGGCATGAGTGCGGGCGAAGTTATTAAATATGCAAAGCGGAAAGTGCTCTTGCCGATAAGTGATTATCTCGAGTACATGCCCAATTTCAGCAAGATTCTTGAGGAACGTCCTGATATTAAAAATCAGCTGATCAATGTTGAAGACGGTAAAATCTACACACTTCCCAGAGTAGAAGAAATGGATCTGCTGCAGAATCCGAATCTCTTATTCCTGAATAAGGTTTGGGCAGAACAGGCGATTGAGGCGAATGCGGTCACAGCATTGAAAAAAGAAGATATAAAAGACGGAATGGCTATGACTTCTGCGCAGATGGAGGAGATGCTGACGTATTTCCGCGACAATGATATGAACGGGAACGGCGATAATACCGATGAACGTCCCATGAGTTTTGTTTATAACAACTGGCAGGGTAATCAAAATGACCTTTACGGAATGTTTGGCTTGAATGAAAACTTAGAGCACAGAATTATCGTTGACGAGAAGGTTGTTTATACAGTCCAAGAAGAAGAATTTAAAGAAGCTACGAATTTTATTGCGGACTGGGTGGAAAAAGGTCTTATTGATCGTGTTTCATTTGAACAGTCTCAGGATAATTTTCTCGCGAACGGCAAAGGGCTGGAAACGTATGGCGCTTTCTACTGGTGGGAAAGTGAGACCGTTGTGACAAATCCGGAAAACTATGTCGTCATGAATCCTCTTATCGGACCCGACGGAGAACAGACTGTAAGTGTTTCGAATAATCCGGAAATCGGCACGGGAGAGCTGGTTATCTTGACGAACTGCAAATATCCTGAAGCCTTGCTCAGCTATTTCGATCGTTATTATGATCCTGAGATTTCTGCACAGATTAACTACGGACCCATCGGTATTGTTTATGAAGAGGAGAAAGACAGTGAAGGCATGCTTGTCCAAAAACCGCTTCCTGAAGGGGTGACTGCCGATGAACTGCGTCTGCAGAATGCGCCTTTAGGCATCATTTATCTGGATGATTACGCATGGAATAATGTTGTGCATATGGAACCGCGTGCCAAATTGAGAGTGGAGCGTCTTGCTGAGAATGCGACACCTTTTATTCCGGAAAATGTGAAGCAGTTCCCGAATTTGCAGTTCACCCTGGATGAACTCAACACATTGGCCAATTACGAGACAAATCTCAACGATTATATTCGGACAAATCAGATCAACTGGCTGCTGAAAGGCGGAGTCAGCGATGAGGAATGGGAAAATTTCCAAAGCGAGCTGACCGGAAAAACAATGCTGAATGATATTAAACAAGTGTATCAGAATGCCTATGACCGTTATAGAGAGAGTCAATAAAAAATGAAAGGTAGATGAAAAATGAAAAAACAAAGGAATCTGATTATCTCAATGATCTTAGCATCGGCTGTTGCTTTGGCGGCTTGCGGGGGATCGGATAAAGAACCTGAGCCGGACAAATCGGCTCCGGTCATTAATGGTGTAGAAGATCAAAAAGTTGAAGAGGGACAAGTGTTCAATGCGCTCGAAGGCGTAAGCGCTGAGGGCAAAGACGGCGAAGATCTCAGTGACCTTATTAAGCTGGATTCTACGCCTTCACTGGATTTTAAAAACGGGCAGGTGGTACCGGATAAAGCAGGCTCTTATGAATTGACATATTCTGTAACGGATGACGATGGTATGTCGGCTGAAGCTTATTCCACCCTCACCGTTACCAAGAAAACAAGCGAAGAGATACTCTACAAAGATTTTGATTTTTCGACGGAAGAAGTAAAAGACACACATGGCTGGGAGTTTAAGCTTTCTGATAATGCAGAAGCGGAGGCGAAACTTGAAAAAGGTGCCTACGTTCTCTCCGTAGAGTCTCCCGGCGAAGGAGACGGTGATGTTCAGCTTGTGAAACCCGGCTTTAAGCTGGAAAAAGCTGACTATAAAGTAAAAATCTGGGCAAAGTCGGATAAAGAGACGTATGCACACATTTTAGCCAGAGATGAGAAGGCTGAAGAATGGAAGACCTTCGGCGGTGCATTTAATGTGGAGATCGGACCTAAGCTTGCACCTTTGGAAATGGACTTCAGTTCTGAAGGAGAAGGCAGTGCCGAGCTGATGTTTAATGTCGGAAAGATCACGCCTAATCCTGATAATCCTGACGATACAACACCGGAAAATTTCACAATCGTCATTGATAAAATCGAGATCTATAAGATCACAGGCGAACAAACAAAAGTAAAGCTCTTTAAAACAGATTTCACAGATGGTGTCTCTGCTGAAGTGGAAGCAGGAGACGGAGCAGAAGCAAGTTTAGCAGGTGCAAATGAGGTCAGCATTGCTTCTTATCCCGCGGAAGGCGGTGTTTGGAGCATAAAGGCAGACGTAGCGCTGGAAGATGTGAAAATAGAGAAAGATCAGAAGTATTATTATGTCATTACACTCGAATCCGAAGCGGATCAGGGCGGTGAAATTCTAGTCGAAAGCAAAAGCCAATATGACAAGCAGCGTGTTTCGTTCAGCGGGCTGACGGCAGCAGCAGGAGAAGAAGTTCAGCTTGAGGGGCAGTTTACAGCCGAGAACCCGGTAGATGATCCTACGATCAGATTCCAGATCGGTGATCCGGCGGAAGGGGTCACGACGAATAAATTGCTTATTCATTCCGTTGAATTCGGAAAGCTTGAAGGCGATCTCGAAACGGAGAAGATGATTGACAGTTTTATGGCTTTTGGCAGCAATACCTCCAACGGAAACAATCCGGATAAATTGTGGGAGACTTTTAACGGAACCGATGAGGATCATGATAAAGGTGTAGGTACGATTTGGACAGAAGACGGCAGCCTCTTCTATCGCATTGATGACGGCGGTACGGTTGACTGGCATAATAAATTGATTTTCGGCTACACCGGGAACCCGCTGGTCCTGCAGTCTGACAGTTATTACACAATTGAAATCAAAGCACGGGCAGATGAAAATATATCGGCCGGAGTTTTCTTGAACCCGCTTGGCGGCTGGGATCCGCGCATTGCGGAGTCTATTGATCTGACGCCCGAAGCACAAACATTTACTTATAAGACGGACGAAACATTCGTGATGGATATGGACTTTGAGCTCCTTTTCCAATTCGGCTCTGAAGAACTCTCGAATCTGGATGATGTCACCATAGAGATAGAGGATATGAAGATTTATCAAACGAAGGTTCAATAAGTGAATATTTTGGCGGAATGCAATAGGGGGGAGAACGGCTCTCCCCCTATGCACATGTTCCGCGATTTCGGAGAACTTATGATTTCTAAAAATGTTAAAACGCTGATGATTGGTGCACTGCTCGTAAGTTTGCTTTGTGCCTGTGACGGTACACTGAACAGCGAGAAGCAGCAAAAGAGCTATTTTACAGACGAAGATAAAGACTACGCGGATGCACAGAGTCCGGGCAAGCAGGAAGCTTCTCATGCGTATAGGTATTTCTTTTTGCCGGAGAAAGACGGCATTCAACAGCCTTATGTCGGTGATCCGATGCCATACTACGAGGATGGTATTTTTTATATTTATTATCTTAAAGACGGCGGTGATTCTTATAATCACTCTGTGTATCTGGCGGAAAGCGATGATTTTATTACATACAAAGAATACCCGGAACCGGTACTGGAAGCGAGCAGAAAAGGCGGACAGGATGCCTGGATCGGCACGGGGTCAATAGTTAAAGTTGAGGACAAATATTATTTCTTTTATACGGGACAGGCTTCCTCCGAATCGCATGAATATGCGCAAAAAATCATGCTTGCAGAAAGTGATAATCTGCACAGCTGGAAGAAACGTGAAGGCTGGGAGATCACACCTCCGGCAGAACTGGGACAAAAAAAGGACTTCCGTGATCCGCAGGCTTATTACGATCCGGCCGGCGAGAAAATTATCATGACGATTACCGCACAACAAGACGGTACGGCGCGAATTTTGAAGTACAGTCTGAATAAGGATTTAACAGAACAAAATTATGAAGGGATTATTTTCACAGATCCTGCGAAAGAGTTTTGGAATTTAGAATGCAGTGATACATTTTCGATCGGTGATGTGCACTATCTGACTTATTCGGGACAGGACGATACCTTATGGTATGCCCGGTCTGAAGAAGCGTACGGACCTTATTCTGAACCTAAGCGTCTGGACGGGAAACTGTTTTATGCCGCTAAACACGTTTCTGACGGGACGGATCATTATATGGCGGGCTGGGCACGTCGTTCCGAATCACCATCGTCTTTGCGTGAGGTATCAGCATGGGGCGGTAATCTGATCGTCCAGAAGATTGAGCAAAAGGAAAATGGTGACCTTATTCTGGTTCCGCTTGAACAGTTAATTTCACAGTTTGATCAGGAGAGACCGCTCAGAACAGAGGACAATACTGTTGAAATGAATGCAGGAGCTAAGTACCTTTATACGGAAGCTTTTACATCTTATGAGAGCTTTTTGCTGAAAGGAGATTTTACTTATTCAGATGAAGGCAGTTTTGGTCTCAGTTTTGACTTTGACGGTGATCAAAGCAAATCGAAAAGTATTGTCTATAGTCCGAAAGATCAGCAAATTAAGCTTCTCTTTAATGAAGGGGATACCTTAATTACTTCCTGTGATGCTGCGCTGAAGCCCGGAATAAAATATTCCTTCACTTATATACAAGAAGGCTCTGTCGGAATTTTTTATTTGGATGACATTGCGTCTTTAACGGTCCGCTTGTACGGAGTCAGCGGAAAGGCAATTAATTTGTTTGCTGAAAACAACAAAGTACTATTCAGCAATCTGCAAGAATTTACCGCTTAGGAGATCTTATGCATAGCAATGAATTGAAAAAGGTCAGAGACTTTGAACGTGAAAAAGCAAAAAACGATATGAAGGATGGACGTCCTGTCTTTCATTTGACACCTTTGACAGGCTGGATGAATGATCCGAACGGTTTTTCTTTCTATAAGGGACAGTACCATTTGTTCTATCAGTATTATCCTTTTAATACATTTTGGGGCACTATGCATTGGGGGCATGCGGTAAGCGAGGATTTGCTGCATTGGACTTATCTTCCTGCGGCACTTGCACCTGACCATAATTACGATGCACACGGATGCTTTTCCGGAACGGCCATTGCCTATGATGATAAACATCTTTTGATGTATACCGGCGTGTCCAAATCGCATACGCATTCTGACAAGGAAGTTCAGATGCAATGTATCGCCATAGGCGATGGTGTTAATTATACAAAACATAGTGAAAATCCTGTTTTGGATACAAGTTCATTGCCGCCGGGCATGAGCCCCTATGATTTTCGCGATCCTAAAATTTGGCGCTCAAAAGAGGGGGATTATTTTTGTGTTGTAAGCGCCAAAAATGAGCATCAGCTTGGCTCCCTTTTGTTGTACCGCAGTCCGGATTGCTATACATGGCGTTATGAAGGTATTTTAGCTGAAAATGACGGCAGCCTCGGCATGATGTGGGAGTGTCCGGATCTCTTTGAGCTTGACGGGAAATCCATTCTGCTGCTAAGTCCCATGGAAATGATGCCGGATGGTTCGGAGTACGGGAACGGAGGAGGAACTGTTGCCTGTATCGGACGGATTGATAAAGATGCTGTCCGTTTCGTCCGTGAACACGTGCATACCATTGACTACGGTCTTGATTTTTATGCCCCGCAGACAGTTCTCGCGTCGGACGGCAGACGCATCATGGTTGCCTGGATGCAGAACTGGGAAACTTATAAAGCCGTTTATCCTAAGAAAAATAAGTGGCTGGGGCAAATGACGCTGCCGCGTGAATTAACGCTTAAAAACGGCAGACTTTATCAGCAGCCTATCCGTGAACTGGCCCGTTATCGCAGTGAAAAAGTTGACTATAAAAATGTGCGCCTGAGCGGAATGCAGCAATTGGAAGGCATCAGCGGACGCTCCGCGGAACTGCATGTTCGTTTACGGACAATTCCTGAAAAATGGCTCCATTGTTTTAGGATCTGTTTCGCTGCCGGAGGCAAAAATTTTAGCAGTTTAACGTTCCGCCCGCAGGAATCCTTGCTTACACTTGACCGAAGCCGCTCAGGCATTCGTGCGGCGAGTATGCACCAAAAAGATCTCAAAATTGATTCGTGGAACGGTGTGCTTGATCTGCAGATTATACTGGATCACTACAGCGCGGAAATATTTGTCAATGGCGGAGAATACGTTCTGTCGTGTCTTGTTCAGACCGAACTGAGTGCTGATGAAATTGTCTTCGAAGCCCTTGGTGATGCGTGCATGGATATTACAAAGTACAAGCTCTTTTAATAAGCAGAGAAATGCTGTGATATTGCGGTTTTATCAGCGGAACATCCTCCGCTCTATTAATATGCATAATTTTATGCCAAAAAAATCTCTTCCTTCCAACAGCTGCACATGCAAAAAAGACGGCTTATATACAAAATATATATAAGAAGGTAATCTGGTATAGAATATTTGTGCAAAATGCTGCCATGCTAATCAGAGGAGGTAGAGAATGCATTTACGCAAAAAGAGCGTTTGCAAAGCTGCGATAACGTCAGTACTGAGTCTGGGCTTTTTGGCTCAGATTCTGCTGCCGAGCCCGGGGATCAGACCGGCCAAGCAGCTGATGGCAAAAGAGCGAACGCAGCTTTCAAGGCAAGAAGGTCAGAACTTCGAAGCCGTAGATCCGAGTCATATTGATGAGGCGGCTTTGGAGATTCTCAGAAGCAGAAACTTGGTGAAGAATCCGGGTTTTGAAGAAACAGAGGCGGTAAGCGGCAATAATTTCCAAGGTGATTTACAGCCGAAAGATTGGACAAACAGCTGGAGGCCCGTCGGGAAGGGGACAGATTATTCCTTCCAAGTGATTGATGACGGGAGCGGATCCAATCATATCCTTGAGATGGCGTCACAGGATGCCGACACGCCCGTGCGTTTATTTATCGGGCAGGATATCGAAATCCCCGATCCTTCCGTAGAGCTCGTTTTGAGTTATGAACTTAAAACGGAAGAGCTGAACGGAGAGACCGGGGCTTTTGCCAGATTGACCTGGTACAGCGATCCCGTGCAGCGTTCCGCTGATTTTAAACTGGCCAAGCCGGACAACATGATCCAAAGCGATTATATTTCCGAAACGAACGGCTGGCAGCGTGTAACAAAAGTGATCAGTGTTCCGGAAGAGGCGCAGGGCTTGAGATTCCAGCTGGCGAATAATAACAGAAGCGAAGGCACAACGGGAACGGTCTGGTTTGACGATGCCATTATTGCGCCGGTGACAGAGTATACGGAACCCGTTCAGCCGGAGGATCCTGAAGAGCCGGATACGGGTGAAACGGAGATTGATTTAAGTGGTGCGCCTTCGGAAATTTCGCCCGAAAGCAACTTATTGAAGAATCCGGGCTTTGAACTCGGCAAAAGTGCCGAGCCGCCTTTTACCGGCGAGCAAATGCCGGATTTGTGGACAAATACCTGGGTCCCGGTAGGTGCCGAGAGTGATTACCTCTTTGATCTTATCGATGACGGCAGCGGATCGAATAATATTCTGCGTATGGCCTCTCAGGATGAGGAGACGCCGGTGCGTTTATTCTTAGGCCAGGATGTGGAGATTTTAAATCCGGGGACCGAGCATGTTTTGCGCTTCGGTCTCAAGACGGTTGACGTTTTAGGGGTCGGTCCGAGAGCACGTGTTACAGTCTTTGACCAAGAGAATCAAGTCCTTATGAAGGTCCAGACCGATACCACAAAGGGGACCACGGATTGGAAAGAAATTGTTTTCCCCGTGGATATTCCGGAAACAGCAGCCTATGCAAGAATTCAGCTGATCAGCGACGATTCCGGCAGAGGCGCTACGGGACAGAGCTATTTTGATTCGATTTACTTCGGCGCTCCTTATATTGATCTGACCGGGGCTTCTGAAACCATTACGGAGAACAATCTTGTGCTGAATCCGGGCTTTGAAGAGACGGTTCCGGGGGCGATTGAAGACGGCTACACCGGGCCTGCTCCGGCTTTGTGGTCGAAAACCTGGATCCCCAAGGGGCAGGATACGGACTATGCACTGCAGGTCATTGATGACGGCAGCGGCAATAAGATTCTGGAAATAAAATCAGACGGCGACAAGCCGCTCCGAGCAGCCATCGATCAGGATTTTGCACTGCCTGATTCCGAGACGGACTATCAGTTCCGCTTCGATATGAAAACCCAAGAGATCACAGGCGGCAGCGGGACGCGCGGCCGAGTGACCTGGTTTGATGAGAACGGTCAGCAGATAAGCTATCTTGAATCTTCAAGCAAGCGCGGGACAAGCGACTGGGAAACTTACACGATCGATATTCCGGCAAGTGATGTTCCCGCCGAATGCAAGGCTGCCCGGGTCATTCTCTTTACGGATACCTCCGGAAACGGGACGACGGGTGCGGTTTATTTTGACAGCATCTATTTCGGACCGCCTGTTGAAGAAGAGGAAGAGCCGGCAGAAGAGACCTTTATCATTGATCAGACGCCCGAAGAAGATATGATCCTGGCGACGAACAAGATTCACGTGCCGCATATGCGCAATCATAAGTATACGGTGGAAGATGAGTCCGTCGCCCGCAATGACCGGGGCTTTATCGTGCCTCTGGCACCGGGCAGCACAAAAGTTTATGTGACAAACGAAGACAATGAAGAAGTCCACAGCTTTGAGCTGACGGTACAAAAGCACGACGAGAATAATTTTGACCGCATGCGTGAGCACTGGGCCTACATTCAGGCGGGCAATGCAGCCTATGACCCGACAGAAGCCCAAATGCGCGAAAACTTTGAGCGCTTTGAACAGAACGTTGCAAATTACATGGCGACGGCCGACATGGATCCTGCGAGAACGTATATCTGGGAAGACTATCCCTTTGAAGGGGTGCCGGATCGTGCATATTCCGTAAGTATTCGCTACGGCTTCCTGCGTTTGGAAGAAATGGCCAAAGCCATCAGCAATCCGCATTCGGCCTATTACATGGATATAGAAGCAATCCGCTTTATCAAAGATAATCTCAGATGGCTCTGCGAGCAGCACTACCACAGAGGCTTGCCCGTTACCGGCAACTGGTGGAATTATGAGATCGGCGCAACTCGTCACATCAACAACCTGCTCTGCTTCATTTATCCTTTCTTTACGGATGAAGAAGTCGATCAGCTGACGGATGCAATTAACTATTATGTTCCCGATCCCGGCTACAGCCAGGCAACGATTCAGGGACCGCGCGTAAATCGTATCTACGGTGCCAATCAGGTGGATATCGGCAAGGTGAAACTGATCACGGGCGTACTGCGCGAAGACAGTGCGCAGATGAAAGAAGCTTCCGAAGCGATTGCGGATGTCCTGCCGCTCGTTACATCAGGAAACGGCTTTTATCCGGACGGTTCTTATCTGGATCACGGCGGCAAAAACAATAAGCCGGTTGCGTATAACGGCGCCTACGGCCTGGTCCTTATCGAAGGACTGAGCAAGGTGGTTCCGATCATTCAGATGAGTGATAACCCCTGGGATGAAAGTGATTTGGACATTGTCTATTTCTGGTTCCGGGACGCGTATTTCCCGCTTATGTATAAAGGCGAATTTATGGATATGACGCGCGGACGTTCAAAATCCCGGGTGAAAGAACAGCCGCATGACAAACAAGTTAAGGTCTTCCGGCCGGGCTTGCGTATTGCGAATATGGGAGACGGCAATGATCCGAGACAAATTGCCATGAAGGAAATCATCAAAAGCCAGGTTGCGGAAGACAGTTATTTTGACATCCTGAAGAACCTTAAAGGCTACAGTGACTTCAGAGCCATGAAAGATTTGCTCGAAGACGACACGATTCAAGGCGTTTCAAGAGACAGCTATATCAAGCTTTATAACTCCATGGATAAGTTTGTTTACTTTAATGCCGAGCGTGACTTTGCTGTCGGCATCAGCATGTATTCCGATGAGACCCAGAACTATGAAGATATGAATGACGAGAATCGTCAGGGCTGGTATGAAGGCGACGGGATGTTCTATCTCTATAACGGCGACTTAGGCCATTATTCCGGAGACTATCGCCCGACAGTGGATCCTTATTCTTTCCCCGGTACAACGGTCTTGCTTGAACCCAGGGCCGACGGCTCCGGCGAGACCAATCTGCCGAGTGCTTTTGTTGGGATGACAAAAATCGCGCAGGATCAGGCGGCCGTGGCGATGGACTTTACAAACTGGAATGAAAAACTTACAGCCAAAAAAGCCTGGTTCGTCTTCGGCGATAAGATTGTTTTCTTAGGCGGTGAGATCACGGGTCCGGAAGGACAAGCGATCCGGACGACCATTGAAAATCGCAAGGTTTCTGATGTGGCGTACGATCTTTACGTGAACGGCGCTGCCTATCCTCTGACGAAAGGTTCGGGCGAAAGCACGATCGCTCAGGCGGAGACTATTTTCCTGGAAGGTCCTGAGAGAAAGCTGAATATCGGCTATGCCTTCCTGGAAGATACGGATCTTAAGATCAAGTATGAAAACCGTGTATCCTCCTGGTCGACCATCAACTACGGCCAGTCCGATGCGCCGGTAAATGAAGATTATATTACCGTCTCGCAGGCTCATGATGCGGAAAAGCAGAGCTATGCCTATGTGCTCTATCCGAATCACAGCCGGGATGAATTCCGGCAGCGTGCGGAAAATCAGACCTTGGAAGTTCTGCGCAATGATGCCTCCGTCCAGGCAGTCTATGATGCCGAAACGAAGGCCTGGGGCATCGTGAAATACGATGCGGAAGACTTTGTTCTGAACGAGGACGTGAGTCTTCATTCGGCCGGTATTTATACGATCAAAGAGAAGGACGATGCGTCTTTTGAAATCTCTTATGTGGATCCGGCCGGCCATCAGGATATCGGCGAGGCAAATCTTACCTTGTCCGATGATTACGAGGCTTCCTTTGTTCCGAGCAAAGGCCTGAAGGATATTACATCACAGGCGAGCTTACGCTATGTCGGCGAGACAGAAGAACCGACAGAGCCTACGGAAACTACAGAACCCACAGAGTCCGAGGAGCCGACAGAACCCACGGATCCGGAAGAACCCACGGAGCCTTCCGAAACAACAGAGCCCACAGAGCCGAGCGAACCCGTGACGCCGACGACACCATCTGCGTCAATTGAGGATCTTACGTGGCTGGATGAACGTATTGAGGATTCAGACCGCCCCATAGAAGAACCCACAGGGATTACATGGCTCAAAGGATCTGCTGAAGGCTTGGTCTTCAAAGCAAACGGCGAAATTGAAGATTTGCTCAGCATTAAGCTGAACGGAGAGATTATCTTCAGAGCCGGTGAGCCTTTGGAAAGCGACGCGTATCGCCTTGAAGAAGGCAGCACGATTCTGACTCTGCTTCCGGCGGCTTTGGAAAAATTGCCGCTCGGAGAAAACACGCTTGAACTGAAGTTCAAACGAGGCGATGACGTAGAGGCCGGTGTCCTGAAGCTGAGATTTACGGTGAAAGCATCGGCTGCGACGAGTCAGGATTCTGACACCACGGAGACGAAGCCGGCAGAGAGCAGCAAGCCGACAGAAAAAGATGCGCCGGGCAAGACAGGCGAAAACAATCGAATGTATATTGCCGGAAGTGCTTTCTTGCTGAGTGCCTTGCTCCTTGCCGTAATCGTCCTCAAGCGCAGAAGACGGGAAGATGAGCAATAGTTCTCAGTGAAAGAAAGCAAGGCAGGGATTAAGAGTATTGATCCTTTAAGCGTAACTTGCAGAGACTGAGCAAAACAGAAGGCTGCCTCGGACAGAGAAGTTCGGGGCAGCTTTTTTGAGACTTGAGATAAAAATATATCCTTATTGTTTTTGTAAATAAAGTAGCGTTTCTATGATTATAGGCATTCTTCAGATATTGCGAAAATAATCCTAATGATAAAGAGAATCATGACAAAGATTCTTTATAAATGCAGAATTGATTATATCTTAATAAATAAAAAATGACATGTAGACTATTTAAGATACATTAAAATCACATTTTATTGTCTTAAATGACAATAATTGATAATTATAAAATGACAATTTATGCAATCCATTCAGCAAAAACTGATGAGTAACAGGCCGCTGTTAGATCTATATTGAATATGTAATTAATTATCTGCTTTAGAAGCAGAACAATCATATAGGAGGGAAAAATGAAAAGGAAATTGCTATCAATTTTGATTGCTTCTGCAATGGTCTTGCCGCTTTTAAGCGCTTGTAATGTGTCGACTGACGATGGCACAAACAAAAAAACAACGAAAGAGCAAGAGAATGTCGATGATGGTGGTAAAGATACTGATTCCGGAAACGCTGTAAATATTACCTGGGCTTTTTGGGATGATCTTGAGGCTAGTTCAGATTTGATGACTCAATGCTACGCCGATACAGTCGATCGTTTTAATGAAACGTATAAAGACAAATATCATTTAAATGTTGTAACAACAAATTTGGAAGAGTATGACTCAAAGGTTAATGCGCTGGTTGCGGCCGGGCAAACACCCGATATCTTAACTTGCAATCCCGGTCCGAATGCGGATGTTTATGTTGAATCGGATACGGTTCAGCCTTTAAATCAGTACTTAGATGCGGATCCTGAATGGAAAGATTCGTTTGCCGGCGGTATGTTTGACAGAGTTACGTATGGTGATGATATTTACGGAATACCTACAAACTTTGCTGCAGCATGCTGTTTTTATAATACGGAGTTATTTGAAAAAGCAGGAATTGATGAAGTCCCTGCGACTTGGGAAGGCTTTTTAGAGGCTTGCGAACAGCTGGAAAAAGCTGGTATAACGCCCATTACGAACTCAGCTTCTACCGCCTGGTGTCTTTCGATGATAGCCAGCTATTGTATGAATCGAAACGGTGTTGATACAGATGCGTTAAACGAAGGTGAAATGCATTGGACGGACGAGCGCTGCAAGCAAGGTGCGGAAGATTTGAAAACCTTATCTCAACATTTCCAGCCCACATTCTTGGGAGACTCAAATGACGATGCAACAGCGCACTTTTATAATGAGGAAGCAGCTATGCTCGTTCAAGGTTCTTGGGTTATAGCGCAGATGAACGGTAATTCTGACACTATCGAGGATAAGTGTGGTGTCTTTTCATTCCCCACTCATGACGGTTCAGTCGGGGATATGATTGTTAAAACTGATAATCTTCTGCTGTCTGCAACTACAGAGAATCCTGAAGCATGTATTGCTTTTACAAAGATGATGACAGATGAAACCGCTCAGAAAGCAACTGCAGAAATTGCAGGTAAAATTCCGGTGACAACAGTAGATATTGATCTGGAAAAAGCTCCTAAACAACTTGGATATGTAATGGATCTGCTCGAGAATTTAGAAGGTACTATCGGATTCTATAATGAATCTCTTGCTTCAGTAGAAGCGGGCGATGTTTTTGACAACAATATGGTATCCATTGTCATGGAAGATTCAACAATTGATGAAGGTTTACAAGAAGTTGAAGATTTCTATGCAGAAAATGTTTGGAAATAATTCTGACGGAGCGTTCTGAGTCAATGATTTTAGATAGATGAACGCAAGGGGACGCCGTAATAATTGCGAGCGTCCTCTTTTAATTGGAAGGTGCTGTATGGATAAGCTTTTAAGAGACAAAAAGGCGATAGCGTTTTTTGTGTTGCCTGCAGGGATTTTATTTACTTTAGTATTATTTCTACCTATCTTGTATGCCCTGTATATTTCTTTATGTGATTGGAATGCTTTAACTTCGCCTGTATTTATTGGTTTCCAAAATTTTGTAGATCTGTTTACGAAAGATAAAATATTTAAAATTGCTCTGAAAAACTCGATTTTCTTTATGGTATTTTCATTAATTACTCAGCAGATCGCAGGGCTTTTGCTTGCTGTTGTTTTGAGTAATTTAAAGCACGGTCGAAATACATATAAGAATATCTTTTATCTGCCCTGTGTACTGTCGTCGGCGGCTCTCGGGCTTTTGTTCAGCTTCCTTTTAAAACCTAATATGGGGTTGAATCAATTGCTTGCAGTCTTTGGAATTGAAGGTAAAAATTGGTTGATGGATGTTCAGGGCTTCATTCCACTGACCATGTGGGTGATCGGCATCGTTGCTTTATGGATATATGTGGGTACTACAATGATGCTTTATATGGCCGGTATTGCCGGTATAGATAATACTTTGTTTGAGGCGGCACATATTGATGGAGCTAATAAGCGTCAGACATTCTTTCATGTTACCTTACCCTTGCTGAAGCCTATGATGAAGACCACAATTTCATTAACCTGCATAGGTTCTCTTAAATTTTTTGATTTGGTCTATAACATGACACAAGGTGGCCCGAATAACAAAACGCATACTCTTGCAACATGGCTTTATTTCCAAGGGTTCTCCTATTTCAAATATGGCTATGCGAGTGCGATTTCTGTTGTTCTTTTGATTATGTCGCTTGCAGTTACATTAATTGTCAACCGTACAATTAATACTCGTGATTTTGCGGCTTGAGAGGAGACGGACAATGACTGGTAAAAATATAAGTAAAAATAATAAGAGGAACAAGGTCCGTCTCTCTACACCGATAATCTATATAATATTGACATTGTTGGCAGCCGTATATGTCCTGCCCCTGCTTTGGATTGTGCTGGTTTCATTCAAGACAAACGCTGAAGTTTTTTCTAATCCTTTCGGATTGCCGGAAGTTTGGCAGCTGGGAAATTATATATTTGCCTGGAATACAGGAAAGTTAGGTGTTGCACTTAAAAATTCGTTTGTTGTATGTACGGTCACCTTAATTGTGAGTTTGCTTTTCGGTGCTATGGCAGCATTCGGGATTGCAAGGATGAAGTGGAAATTATCAGGAGCTGCATTGATCTATTTTATGATCGGGATGATGGTGCCGGTGCATTGTATTTTAATTCCTTTATTTGTTGTTTTTTCAAAAATTGGTCTTACTAACTCACTCGGCGGATTAATGTTGCCCTATATAACATTTGCTCTTCCTATAACTATTTTTATTTTGGTGGGTTTTTTCAGGAGCATGCCTCGTGAAATTTTTGAGGCTGCTTGTATTGATGGATGTTCAATCTACAGAATATTTTTCAATATAGCTTTGCCGCTGGTAAAAACCGGTCTTTTTGTAACCGGACTGATGAGTTTTGTTGCGACATGGAACGAGCTTTTGGTTGCGATGGTATTTATTTCTGATCCTATGAAGAAAACTTTGCCGGTAACATTAACGTATTTTGTGGGTCCTTATGCTACAAATTATGTCCAAATGTTTGCTGCTATTGTTATAGCTGTTTTGCCGACAATTATTGTGTATTCTATGTTCAGTAATCAGATTGTTAGCGGACTTACCATGGGTGCGATTAAAGGATAAAAACATGAACAAACAAAAAATTCTGGATCAAGCGAGATTTACACAGGTCGGTTTTGTCGTGCATGACATTGAGAATGCGAGCCGGAATTATGCGATGATTTTCGGCTGTGAGCCGGCGGAGGCGAATCCTAACGGGGATTATGCGATTACGAAAACGAAAGTCTTTGGGGAGCCTGCCCCGGAAGCAGCGAGTAAATTGGCGTTTTTCAATTTGTCGGACGGCGTGCAGCTTGAGCTGATTGAGCCGAATGACAAGCCTTCGGTCTGGCGCGATCATCTCGATAAATACGGGGAGGGCATCCACCACATTGCCTTCGTCGTGGACAGCATTGATGAGACGGTGGCCGAGTGTGAGAAACTCGGCATGGTTTTGGAACAGGAGGGCTTTTACGGAGACGGATCGGGGAAGTATGCTTACCTCGATGCCTTTGATCTTTTGAAATGCCGGGTGGAACTTTTGGAAAATTTCGGAGATTAAATTAGAATTCGTACATTTGATACAGAATCATCAGTTTTAGCATTGTAAAATGAAATAGGTCTGTCGAGCTTTTGTGGGGGGAAGCTTCGACAGATTTTTTTATGGCAATTTTGAGAGGGCTTTTCTTGCGAGCCCTTTTGCATTTTCATTCCTGCGGAATCTTAGAATTTTCAAATTTAAAGAGCGAAAAAGACAAATTACTTTTATAATAGTGATAACGAAAGATTATCATACGAACGAAAGGATGTTTCTGCGTCATGGGAAGCAGAACAATTCTTCCGATTCCTCCCGAAGCGGCAGCAAAAGCCCGGCTTCAGGATCGCGGAATGTATGTCTGAGATTCAAAGGAGCAAAACGGATGTTTAATGCAGATGCAAAAAGAAAATTTATTGACTATTACACAGACAAAAAAAGCACAAAAGAATACTGCATCACGCTCTTTGAGGCGACCGGTGAATATGAAGAAAAGTGGGGCGCAGACCTCTGCAGCAGATCCGTTGAGGAACTCGAGACAATGGCCGAAGACATTATGGGGCTGCGATATTGGGACAGGAACCCGCGCATCTTTGTTCTGAATGATTATACAAGGTGGTGTCTGGACAATGATGTGCCGGGAGCGAACGACAATTTTTTCAAAATAAACCCGGAGAATACGGAAAAGATGCGCCGGCTTATGGTGGCTAACCCCGTGCACCTGGAATGGTATTTAAATAAAATCTTTGACCCGGTTTCCGAAGAGACTGTGGACATCGTGTACAGGTGTTATTTTTGGCTGGCTTTTTTCGGTTTGCCGGAAGAGGACGTTTTTGATGTGACGGCGAAGTCGCTCGATTTAAAAACTGCGTCGATTATTGTGAACGGAAGGACTTACCCGATTTACCGCGAAGCGCTGCCGGCCTTGAAAAAAGCTTCAAAATTGAAGGAATTTGTTTTCAAACATCCGAATTACAAGAGTGATATCAAGAAGAAACGTGCCTCTGGCACAAGCCTGATTCGGGGCATGAATGAGACCCTTCAGCTGCAGTCTTTCCGGGTCATTATATCCCGGAAAACGAAGGACGGGCTGGAAGCGGCGGAGGGTGCGAAACTTACCTATCAGAGGACCTGGGTTTCGGGCATGTATTATAGGGCTTTTCAGAAGGAGCAGATCGGACTTGAGGTGGACTTTCATGACCTGGCGAAGCGCCAGATGGAGGGGAAGGACTACAAGGTGGACGGGAAGACGAACACGAGACGGGCCATCATGCTGAAGAAGGCGAATAATTTTAAGTCGGATTATGGGAACTGGAAAAAGGCGTTCAGGATTTAAGAGAGTGTGATCCGGAAATGCGGGAGGCTGCGGATGCTTTTGGCTTGTATAGTTGGATTGGTTTTTCCGGATGTGTCTCTCAGAAGATAATAAAACCGCAAAAAACTGCCTCTCCCGAAACCGGGAAAGGCAGTTCTGATTTTATAAGGATAGTTCGTTTAGCGAGTCTGCATATAGCCGCCGTCAACGGGAATGATCTGTGCTGTGACGAAATGAGAGTCATCACTTGCTAAGAAGACCATAACCGGTGCGAGGTCCTCGTAAGGATCACCGAGTTTGCCGCCGATGGGAATTTTGACGCGCTTGTCTTCCTGCTCGGCCTTGAGGCCGGCTTCGTCCAGACGCTCAAGATACTCGTCATACATATTTGTCCAGATGCAAGGTGCCACATTGTTCACGCGGATGCCGTATTTGCCCCACTCGTGCGCAACGGTACGCGTCCAGGACATGACGGCGCCTTTGGACATGGAATAAACAGAACCAAAGACGTATGGGTTGATCGCAGTATGTGAGGAGTAGTTAATAATACTGCCGCCGCCTGTGTCTTTCATATAACGGAAAGCCTCCTGATTGGTATAGACCATACCGCGGATATTGACGCCGAAGATGAAGTCCATGTCTTCATCCGTTACGTCTTCGGCCTTGCAGCCGCCTTCGACACCGGCAATATTGGCCATGACATCCAGGCCGCCGAGCCATTCGACTGCTTCAGCGACAACTTTTTTAACTTCTTCCTGCTTGGAAATATCGCAGTGCATGTACTTGGCTTCGCCGGGACCTTCTTTATTGGCTTCGTCGACGATTTTCCGGCCGTCTTCATCATTGATATCGGCCGAAACGACTTTGGCGCCTTCGTTTACATACTTGCGTACGACGGCAGCAGCAATTCCGCTTGCGCCGCCTGTTACAAAAATCTTTTTACCTTCTAAACGCATTTTTACCTCCTGAATAGTGTTGTGAAAAATCATTCACTTTTTGTGAATGCTCTTAATACCAGTATTACACAAAAAGTAAGCAAGAATATTAATAGCAGTGCTGTAAACAGGAACGTAAAGGGAATATTTTCAGGAATTTTACAAATCAATTGAGGCAGGGATTCCGAGCTTTTAAATACTTTTATAACGAAAATAACGTACACTTATTAAGTAAGTATTAAGCGAATGAAGAAGGTGTTTTTGCCATGAGCAGCAGAACAGTAATTCCGATTCCTGCACATTTGGCTAAAATTTTCCCGCCTGCAATATTAAGCCCTCAGCGAAACTGCTATACTGCTAATGGAAGGTATCTTAATACGTTATATACAAGGGGGTAATCATGCTAGCTGTTGAAAAAGAAAAAATACTGAATATCCCGCCTGCCACAGACGAGGAAATAAAAGAAGCGATGCAGCATGCGATTCGTCAGACGGAAAGCTGTCTTCCCGAATTTTCCGATACGTTTAAATCCAGTGTCGCTGATGATAAGGGCTTTTATCATGAGGCGAAAAACGAGCAATGGACCAACGGTTTCTGGACCGGTGAGCTTTGGCTCGCGTATGAAAATACCGGGGATGAACGCTTTAAAAAAGCGGCCATGGGCCAGGTGGAAAGCTTCCTGCGCCGCATTGAAGAGAATATCGAAACCGATACCCACGACCTCGGCTTTCTCTACAGCCTTTCCTGTGTGGCCGCTTATAAATTGACGGGGGATAAGAAGGCCCGCAAGGCCGCGATGATGGCGGCGGATAAGCTGCTGTCGCGTTTTCAGGAAAAAGGGCAATTCATTCAGGCCTGGGGGGCGCTTGATGACACGAGCGAATATCGTTTGCTGATTAATTCACTGGCCAATCTTCCGCTCTTGTTCTGGGCAAGCGAAGAAAGCGGGGACGAACGCTATGAGAAAGCGGCCCGTGCGCACCTTGAAACCACCCTGCGTGTCGTGGTCCGTCATGACTATTCCACCCACCACACTTATTATTTCGATCCCGAAACCGGAGCGCCCCTTTACGGTGAAACGCACCAAGGCTATTCGGATGATTCTTCCTGGGCCAGAGGGCAGGCCTGGGGCATTTACGGCCTGGCCATTGCCTATCGCTACACCAAAGATCCCGATTACATGAAGATGTTCTTTAACGTGACCGAGTATTTCCTGGAACATCTCCCGCACGACCTTATCCCGCACTGGGATCTCATTTTCCGGGGCGGCAGCACCGAGCCGCGCGACTCCTCGTCTTCGGCGATTACCGTTTGCGGCATGCTGGAGATGGCTAAATATGTGGATAAAGAGCAGGCCGAAACCCTCAAAAGCTTCGCCCGCCGCCTGATGCACATGCTGATTGAAAAATGTGCGGTCACGGACCCTGAAGAAAGCAACGGGCAGCTCAAACACGGCGTTTACAGCTGCAAAAGCCCGTTCAACAATACACCCGACCGCGGCGTGGATACCTGCAATCTTTGGGGCGATTACTACTATGTCGAAGCCTTGACCCGTCTCAGCGGAGATTGGGAGCCTTACTGGTAAATAAACTTAACGCTTTACCTGCGTTTCGACTTCAATAAGCGAAGATAAGCAAAAATCACAACGCAAGCGCAGCGAGGAAATTTCTTCTGAAATGCTTCTCCTTACGCTTGCGTTAAACTATACTTAAGGAATTCTGATAAAAAAGGAAATTCCATAATAAATTTTCAGGAGCCGATATGAGAGAGTTAGCAAAAAGCCGATTGTATTTACACCGTCCCTGCAGCATGATGGTGACCTTGTTTGAAATTACGGGAAATGTCGATTTGGATCATTTTAAGGTCGCCCTGGCCTCGGCCATGAACCGCCACGAACAGCTGAAATCGAAAATTACGATTAAGGGTGACGGTGAGGCCTTTTATGAGCCGATTCCCCGGGCTAATGTCAAGCTCAAGGTGGAAACCTACGAACCTGCCGAAGACGATGATGTGGAATCGCTGATGGATATTGCCTTTGAATGGGCGGAGGAGGCCGTGACCTTTTCCCTGAACCTGAGTGAAGGCGAACTCATGCGTCACATTCTTTTAAGTGACGGCGTCAAAGCCGTCTGGGGAATTGCTTCGCACTATCTCGCGGGAGACGCGCCGTCGATCCAGTATCTGGCCCGTGACGTCTTTGCCCTGCTTGACGACAGCAGCCTCAAGCTGGCTCCGCCCGAGTGGCGGGCCCCGGAAAACGAAGAGGTTTTAAACGTCGATGCCCTGGCCTGGCCGGCCAAATTCAAAGTCAAGCGCATGAACAAAATCTGGCAGCGCGAAGGCAAATCCTTTACCTGGCCCGACCTGGAACGCATGCAGAAAAACTTTCACGAAGCCTATCCGCTCTACATCCTGCATGAATCCTTGGAAGCTGAATTTACCGACGCTCTGCGGCAATTAGCGCACGATCATAAACTGCGCTTTAGCATGCTTTTTGCAGCCGCCTACCTGAAAGCAACGGCCGACAAAGAAGCGGTGTCGCTCCTTCTGAGCACCCGGCCCGAAGGCTATGAAGGGGTCGGTACCTACCAGGGCGGCATCAGCATTGATGTCAGCAAGATGCGCGAGCATGATCTTTTGGAAATTGCAAAAATGCTCAGTGACAAAACGGATGAAGCCATTCAGAAACCGGAGCAAGTGCACCACTCCGCCATCGTCCTTTTAGGGATGGATGAAAATCTCATTGACTCCGCCTACTACTTTGCCTACGACGGCTACAAAGCGAAGTCCGCCGAAATGATGGCGCAGCTTTACGGCTTGACCCGTGTCGGCAGCGGCACCCAAATCAATAATATGACCGTCATCCCGGCCGAAGAAGAATACGCGTTCGGGCGCATCACGCAAGTTTACGTGATCCCGCCTCTGGCCCCGAATTTCAGCCGCAGCATCAGTTTGTCCACGGTCAGCGGCAGGCTCGGCATCGTGGTCAATTTCTACCTCGATGAAGCCTATGAAAACTTCCTCCTGAAAAAGGTCATCAGCATGCTGCGCGAAGCCGCCGGCCTGCCCGAAGCTGAAGCCGCCGAAGATACAGAAGACATTTACGAAGAATAAAAGCAAAAGCCCGTTTGCGAAAGGAGCCCTGAATGGAACGTTACGCCTGGAAAGCAAGAATCCTTCCCGGAAAAAGAGATGAGTATGTGAAACGCCACAATGAGATCTGGCCGGAGATGGTCGAAGTCTTAAAAGAAGCCGGCATCCGCAACTACAGTATTTGGATCGTCGGTGATGAAGTCTTCGGTTACTACGAATGCGAAAAAGGCGCGGACTTTGCCGCCGCTCACCAAGCCCAAAGTCCCGTCGTCGACCGCTGGAATGAGTACATGAAAGACGTCATGGACATGGAAATGGACCCCGAAACCGGCGCCCAGCCCAAGCTCGAAGAAGTATTTTATTTAGCGTAAAAAACGATAATACAAAAACAAGACCGCCCTCGGAAAACAGATCCCGAGAGGCGGTTTTTCTTTGTGTATCCCGATACTATTTCGAAGACGCTTTGTAGTCTGAAAGGATTTTTTCAGTCATTTGCCAGGCTTTTCGGCTTTGCTCTTCATCAAAAGCCTGTCCCTCGGGTGCATTTTTTCGGATGGCAGCCAAAGAAGGTTCAAAAGCGAATTGCCGGTAAATATTAATAGCTTTATAGCTTTCCGTTTGTGTCGTCAAATAAATCCCTTTCCCGAGCCCTTTTTCCCGGTAGCAGGCGATAAGCTCAGCCACTAAGGCCTTGGCCAGACCCTTTCCCTGATGCGACGGGGCGACGGCAAGCCAGTGGAGCCGATCTCTTTTCTCTCCGAAATCGTCGCCGATCCATAAACTCGCCGTGCCCGCAGGATCTTCCGACGTTTCAGCCGGGAGAATAAAGAGCATGCGCTCTTTCAGCAGCTTTTGATGCGGGGCAAATTCACGCTCGAAAAGCGCTTCTGCAGCCTTCATGGAATCAAAAGCCCCCGCCTGATACTGAATACGACACCAATCTTCTGCCATGCCGTTTTTATAATATTGAAAGCGATAGCCCTCCGGAAGTTTTGCTGCAGCGGCCGGTGCTTCATTACAGATCATTATCAGCGGATAATGGAAAAATTCTTCTCCCAAGATTAAAACCTCCCTCATAAAAATCTTATGGAATCAGTGTAGCAGACAAAAGTTCCCGAGCTTTAAAAGACTTGTAAGCGGAAGAGCCGCGTCAAGTTCCGTTCATGCGGTATTGCGAGGCACTGACGGACCCCGGGAAAGCCGACGCCGCCTGCCAAGCACTTGAACAACAATTCCTCCAAGAAGACGAGCAGCGCCGCGGCTTCCTCCATCTCAGTTTGCAGC
>CALLQJ010000349.1 GCA_938014865.1 uncultured Fastidiosipila sp. | reverse complement strand
GATAACGCCGGAGCAGTGTGAGGGAATCCTGCGTTTCCGTGAAGATCCGCACGCCTATATGCAGAAGTTTTTGGCCGGGCATCCTGATTTTATTGCGCAGGAACTCGCCAAGGGCGGCAAGTCCGAGGAGCGGGCACGGCGCGCGATTAAGGAAGGCTACGCCGAAGCACCCTAAGTGATCTGCTTTGCGTGAATACCCGACAGGTCCCGGACAGTCAGACGTTTCCGGGATCTTTGTATTTGCGCAGAAAGTAAGCCGGAGTGCAGCTCCAGGCATGGCAGTAGCTGTTTACAATGGTACCGCCGTAAGGCGAAGCCGCCGGATCCGCCGGATCATAAAGTTCCCAGAAGGTATCCGCGCCCTGAGCGATCATGCCGCCCCAATAGGCTTTTATTTTCTCTAAGGCTTTTTCCTCAAGACCGACTGTATAAAGTGCCTGAATATAAAAATGGTACAGATAAGGCGTTACGATATGTACAGCGTCAGGGAATTTTTCCGGGCGGAGGAGCAGTCGGCGTGCCTCATCTCCTTCAACGACGCCGGCAAGGACCATCCAAATCTGGCTGGCCCAGGAAATCTGAGCGGAGGCGCCGCTGGTGAAAAGCCGGAAATCTTTATTGTAGAAACATTGCAGAGCAGCCTCTTTTTTGTTTTCGTATTCTTCTTTTAGAAGAGGCAGCACGGCTTGCTTTCCCAGCATTCGGCTGAGCAGCGCGAAATCTCTGAGACAATAAAGATAAATTCCCTGAGCAGAAGCTTGTTTATTTAAGTCCAGGTTCCAGTCCGTAAAACACCAGCCGAGACGGTCGGAATCTTTGATGCATCCCGTGTCGGAAAAAGCACGGCGGGCGATTTCAATTTGTCTTTCAGCACAGGGGTACAGCGCACGAAGCGTTTCTTGGTCATCGCTTGCGCAGACGTAATCTTTCAGCGTGCTAATAAAAAACAGGGCATAGTCGAACATATAGGCATCGTCTGCTGCGATGCCGGGACGAAGGAAAATATTGCTGCTTAATCTTCCGTCAGATTTAGCGCTTCCGGCAAAGAGATAAAGACAGCGTTTGACCAAATCATAATTTTTATAGCTCACATAATTCACTTTGGCCTGAAGATGCAGATCGCCCAGCCAAAGTCTGCGGTCGCGTTTCGGCCCGTCTTCAAAGACGTCCTGCATGCAATTGCGCAGGGTGCGTACGGCGGTGCGGTCAATTTTATTCAGTAAAGGATCCCCAAAATCCGGAAAAGAATCGGCAGTGTCGTCGTCCTTCTTTTGTTCTCGACAAATGCGATCTGG
>CALLQJ010000348.1 GCA_938014865.1 uncultured Fastidiosipila sp. | reverse complement strand
TCGGACCGATTCCGGGCGGCAGCATCCGCAATGAAGCGGGCTGGAAAGGCCGGGACTACCGTGTGTCGCTCGAAGACTGTGACTTGCCGGTCATGGGCCATGAACTCGGACAGTGGTGCCGCTATCCGGACTTTTCCGTGATTGAAAAGTACGCCGAAAAAAAGGCCTTGATGCGACCCGATAATTTTGAGCTCTTTAAAGCAAGAGCCGAAGAGGCCGGGCTTTTGTCCTTGAATCAAGCGATGTCGGAGGCATCGGCAAGGCAGCAGCTGCGGCTTTATAAAGAAGACATTGAGGCGAATCTCAGGACGCCTCAGATCAAAGGATTCGAGCTTTTGGATCTGCGGGATTATACGGGGCAGGGGACGGCTTTGGTCGGTTTCCTGGATCCTTTCTGGGAGAATAAGGGCTATGTCAAAGCGGAAGAATTCCGCCGTTTCTGTCAGGATACGGTGATTACGACCAGGCTCCCTTCTTATGTCTTCACGCAAGGCGATGAGATCGAAGTTCCCTTGGAAATTGCCCATTACGGGGCGGAGCCTATCTTGGATGCCGAGCTGATCTGGGCTGTCAAAAAGGACGGGATTACGATACGAAGTGCCTTTGTACCGGCGCCGCCCGTGATTCGCTGCGGCAGAAACACCGTATTGCCTCAGCTTTATCTGAATACAAAAGATTACGAGCCCGGTGCGTATGAATTAAGTCTGCGCCTCGGGGAAAGTGAAAACACATTCCCGCTTTATATCTGTGAAAAGGAAGCGGCGGAAGACGCCGTGAGCAGCACGGATATTCTGAAGCGTCCGGACCTTGTGGTCTCGCAGGATATCGTCGAAACGGAAGAGGCACTTCGTGAAGGCCGACGCGTCCTGTATTTCCCGCGCTTTTCGGACCTTTCCTATGACAGTCCGGGAAGCAGCTATAAGAATATTTACTGGAACAGCCAGATGGGGCCTTCCTGGGTCCGCAGCCTGGGCCTTTTGATCGCGGATGACAGTGCCGCTTTTTCGCGTTTCCCGACGGCGAAAGACGGCGGCGTGCAGTGGGAGCGGCTCTTAAAAAACAGCCGTGCCGTGAATATGCGCAGCTTGCCGCAGGCAGAGTTTTTAATCCGGCAGATTGACGACTGGAACCGCAGCTTTTCGCTGGCGCTTTTGTGGCAGGCGAAGGCCTGTGAGGGACGTCTTTTAGTTTCGGGCATTGATCTTTATGAGGTCATTAAAAAGCAAAGCCCGGCCTTGCCGGAGGAGCGGGCTTTTGCACGCTCTTTGCTGGACTATCTGGCATCGGAGGCGTTTGCCCCGCAGGCTTCAATCGATTTTTCGGCCTTCAAAAAATGTCTGTTTCCGATCACACGTATGGAAGCCCTGCAGCCGAAACTCAGCTGTCCCGGCGCCCGGAAGATAAAAGGAGGGGACGGGCTTTTCTCCTGGGATCCGCATCAGGCGAGCCGGATTGAGGCAGAGCGCTTTCCGATTAAGCTGAGGATTGACTTCCCGGAGACGCAGAGGTTTAAAGGGCTTTTGTTCCTGCCCGAACAGCGGGATCGTATGCGCGGCGGAGCGATCAAGGAGGCGGTTTTGCGTTTCTTTGATGAGGAAAGCCGGGAGGAGAAGCGCTTTGCTTTTCATTTGAAAAACAAAATAGGGGAGCAGCGGATGGAAATCCCTGATCTCTGCCGGACACAAAGCCTGGAACTTGAGATTTTGTCCGCTTACGGGCAGCCGCCCGCCTGCAGCTGGCAGCTTAACGGCGAAGGCTGGGTTTTTGCGGAAAACAGGTCCTATGCCTTGTTTCAGGCGGCGGCGCTGCATCTCATGACGGGCAGCGATGCGGAAGAGACAAGACAGTATACGGGGATAGAGAATAAAGGGGCGAATTTAACGCGCTCCAAAACAAAAGAAATAGAGGCATAACAATGAAAGTTCATATTTTAAAGGAAAATCCTGACTTTGCTTTGGAGGGGACGGCCCGCTGGGGCGGATATTGGGAAAAAGGCGAGTACTTTCCGGGCCAGGAATTTTACGCCCTGAACAGCTCAGGGGAAAAAATCCGGATGAACACACGGGTGACGGCGTACTGGCCGGACGGCAGCATAAAATGGACGGCCCATTCAGCCGCAGCGGCAGAAGCAGGGGAAGAGATCGAAGTGCTCCCCGGACCTGCCGTGCAGGAGACGGCACTTTCCTGCCGGGAGACGGAGGATCTTTATCGGGTTAAAAATCCTTATCTGGAAGTAGAGATCCCGAAAGACGGCAGTCTTTTGATCCGGCAGGCGAAGCTGAACGGGAAGACGCGGCTGGAAGAGGCGCGGGCCGTCTTGATCCTGGAAGAACATAAAAAACAGGACGGCGAGTGCCTGACGCAGGAAAAGACCTATTACGGGGCCGCCGATGAGGTGAAGCTTGAGGACAGCGGGCCTTATGCGCTTTCTTTTGTCTATCGCGGCCGCTTCAAGAATGCGGCAAAGGAAGAAAATTCTTCTTTTATCATTCGTCTGGAAATTACGGAAGATTCCCGTGACTTGAATTTCATGCACACCTTTATTTATGAAGGGGATGAAAACAAAGACTATTTGAAGGGTTTAGGCATTGCCTTTAAGTTCAGGGCAGCAGGGCGGCACTATAATCGCCACGTCAAATTCAAGGGCGATCACGGCGTCTTCCATGAAATCTCCGCACAGATTCTTCCTTGGCGGCCGAAACTCGACCGGGCGATTTACCGGGAACAGTTTAAGGGCGACGTGCTGAAAACCGATGCGGAGCTTGCGGCCTTGCTGGATAAAATCATGGACGATATGCCCTTGTGGTCCAATTACAGTTTTTATCAGGACAGCGTGTCCCATTTCGGCATCAAGAAAAGCATTGATGAAAAGGATGTCAGCAGCATTGCCTGCCTCGACGGCTTCAGAACATCCGGGGTTACGGCCTTCGGTACGGAAGCCGGTGCTTTTGTTCTGGGCATCAAAGATTTCTGGCAGAAGTATCCGATGGGGACGGAGATCAGGGGACTTACCCGGGACACGGGGGAAGCCGTGCTCTGGCTCAGGACGCCGGAGGCGGAGGCTTTTGATTTCCGGCATTATGCGCAGCGCGGCTATAATCAGGTCTATTATGAAGGCTACGATTATAAGGGCGGACAGCCGCAGGGGGTTTCGAATACCAATGAGCTCTGTATCCGTCTGGAGGACGTCCTGATCCCTTCGGATGAGGCGCTGGATAATTTTGCCTTGATGCTGCAGGAACCCTTAATTTATACGGCGGCACCGGAATTCTACCATGCGCATCAGGTCTTCGGGTTCTGGTCGCTGCCGTCGTATGAGACGGAAAGCGAGCGCTGGCTGGAAGATCAGCTCGAAAAACTCTTCTGCTTTTATAAGCAGGAGGTAGAGCAGAGAAATTGGTACGGTTTTTATAATTACGGCGACTTCATGCACAGTTATGATCCGGTCCGGCATGTCTGGAAATATGACATGGGCGGCTACGGCTGGGACAATACCGAACTGGTGCCGACCTTGTGGCTCTGGCTTTACTTTATGCGCAGCGGCAGGGCCGATGTCTTTAAGCTGGCGGCCAATTTGTCACGTCACAGTTCGGAGGTCGATGTCTATCATGCGGGGCCTTATAAAGGCTTGGGCTCCCGGCACAATGTCAGCCACTGGGGCTGCCCCTGTAAAGAAGCCCGTATTTCCATGGCCTATCATCACCGTTACCTTTACTACCTCAGCGGTGACCGCCGCCTCGAAGAAATTTTCACGGAAGTCAAAGACAATGAGAGAAGTCTTCTGGCCAAGGATCCTCTGGGCGACTTTTATGACAAAGAAGAGATGAAGCTTCCGACCCATGCCCGCAGCGGACCGGACTGGTCATCGCTTTGTTCAAACTGGCTGACCTATTGGGAGATGACCGGACACGGCAGCTACCGGGATAAAATGCTGGTCGGCATGGAAGATATTAAGCAAGCCCCGCTGCAGCTGGTCTCGGGTCCGGATTTTGAATTTGACCCGGAAAGCTATCATCTGGGCTATATCGGTGAGCGCACGACCGGCGGAACGCATCTTCAGATTTGTATGGGGGCCCCGCAGATCTGGTATGAAATGGCGTATATCCTCGAAGACAAAGAATGGGCTAAAATGCTGGCCGACTACGGACGTTTCTACTACCTCAGCAAGGAAGAACAGCAGAAGGCGTCCGGCGGCATCATCGGGGACCGGGATTTTTCGCTGCCCTTCATGGCCTCGGGCATTGCCGCATACGGTGCACATTATTATAAAGACGCCGAGCTTGCCCGCACGACCTGGCGGATTTTGCTGGAAACGCTCATACAGCCCGGCAATCGCGAGGGCTTTGCGCTCCGGATTGCGGAAAACAAAGGCAATCATGCCAGGCTCGAGGAAATTCCGATGATTTCCACGAATTTTGCCGCGCAGTTCGGCCTGAATGCGATCTGTGCCCTGGATATGATCCGGGAGGAATTGCCGGAAACGCTCGACGAAATCGAAGCCCTTATCGGCACGGATAAAGAAGATTATTATTACAAAGCCTGATTTCAGGGCGATATTTTGATAGTAAGCGATCGAGGGGAAAATTACTCGATTAAAAAACGAAAAGATTTACAGAAACGATAAACGATTCACGATTTAAAAAGAAAGGCAGGACAGAAAAATGGACCGTTTAATTTATGAACGCACACTCACCCGAGAAGACGACATTAAGGATTTTATTTTGGAAGGGCAGGCCCGGCTGAGCTTTTCCGAAAACGGCATGCTGATGGAGAATGCTCTGGAAGAAGGTTTGGGACAAAAGGCCAATTACGTGCTCTGGTGCAATGAGGATTTTCCTTCCGATTTGCGCATCACCTGGGACTTTAAGCCGCTCGAAGAAAAAGGACTCTGTATGCTCTTCTTCGCCGCAAAGGGACGAAACGGCAAAGACCTTTTTGACCCCTCTCTGGAAAAAAGAACGGGGATCTATAAACAGTACCACAGCGGTGATATCGACACCTTTCATATTTCCTATTACCGCCGCAAAGAGCCCGATGAAATCGCCTTTCATACCTGCAATCTGCGAAAAAGCTACGGCTTCCACCTCGTAGCCATGGCCGGCGACCCGATCCCGAATTACTATCCCGGCATGGATTATTTCCGCATGGAAGTCATTAAAAAGGGCAATGAAGTGGCCTTCCGGATCAATGATCTGGACATTCTGCACTATGAAGACGACGGGAAAACGGCAGGTGCTCTTTTAGA
>CALLQJ010000347.1 GCA_938014865.1 uncultured Fastidiosipila sp. | reverse complement strand
CGTGGACGTTGAGGTCAACTGGGCAGGCGGCTGCGATACGCGCAAAACCTTGCAGCCGGCACTCGACGCAGGTGAGACCATTGATCTTTTTGACGAAGACGTCGAGCGTGTGAACGTGACATGGGGCGAGTATCTTCTGGATATCCAGTCCATGTATGATGCGTCTTCACTGAAGGGGCAGCAGAACGAGACGCTTATCAGCCTGGCCAAGCAGCTGGGCGGCGGCAGTCTGAAGTCTGTTCCTTATCAGCCTTCGACCTTCGTCATGATGTACAGCAAGAATGCTTTTGACAAAGCGGGTATTGAAGAAGTTCCGGCCACTTGGGATGAGTTCCTTGACGCCTGCCAAAAGCTGAGTGATGCGGGCATTATTCCGCTGACGACAGACGATGCTTACATGGCGGCTTTCTTCGGTTACTTTGTTGACCGCGTAGCCGGTTCTGAGACCGCTTACAAAGTTGCCGGCGGTGATTTCTCCAACCCGGCCGTCCTTGAGACCGCAAAGGTTCTTGAAGAGCTGGTAGAGAAAAACTATATCGACCCGCGCGCAGCATCCAATGCCTTCCCTGTAGGCCAGGGCAACGTGGCCGACGGCTCTGTTGCGATGTGCATGAACGGTACTTGGCTGCCGAACGAAGTGAAGCAGCAGACAGCCGATGACTTCAAGTGGGGTTCCTTTGCGCTGCCGCAGATCAAGCCGGAAGGCGACGGTCCCGAAAGCAATAACTTCGGTGCACAGTGCTTCGGAATTAATAAGGATACTGAGTATCCCAAAGCGACCTTTGCTTTGATCACCTGGCTGACATCCGGTGAGTGGGATCAGAAGCTGGCTGACGAGACGCTCGGTGTGCCGATGGGCAAGGATGCGACATGGCCCGAGCCTCTGCAGGAAGCAAAAGCGGTTATCGACAATACAACACAGCGTCTGAACTGGGCTGTTGACATGGAAAATGATTCCAATGTGAATGCGTCCATCAAGGAAAATTTTGCGAAGCTGATTGACGGGTCGATTGACGCCCAAGGTTTTGCCGATAATTTCGCAAAGATCCAGAAATAGGATCTGTTTGCAGAAGAGGATTTTTTGGCCTGAGCCTTCTTTCTGCGGGATATTTTCAGGACAGGGGCGGCCGGCCTGCCGTCCCTGTCATTTAATGTAAGAGGAGATCTGCATGAAAATGAAGAAGAAAACTGCAGGCATCAGTCCGCTGCGGCGCAATACGGGACCCATGATTGTCCTCTTTCTGACCCCGGCCCTGCTTTTGTTTGTGGCTGTTTTTGCTTATCCGGTTATCCGTACGTTTTTGATGAGTTTTATGAAGGTAGAAGGGGTTACGGATCCTGTTTCTACCTGGTCATTCAACGGGCTGCAGAATTATATTAAAGCTTTTGCTGATCCCATGATGAAGGCGGCCATGTGGAATCTGACGCGTCTGTGGCTGGTCGGCGGCATTGCTGTGATGTTCCTGGCCTTGGTTTATGCGGTTATTTTGACATCAGGCATCAGAGCAAAGTCTTTTTTCCGCAGCGTGATTTATCTGCCCAACTTGGTATCGGCTGTGGCCATGGGGACCATGTGGCTCTTTTATGCGCTCCGTTATGAGGACTACGGTCTGCTGAACACGATCGTGCGCTTTTTCGGCGGCGAGAATGTGGCCTGGACCGGTCCGGATCTGAAATTCTGGAGCATGCTCATGGCTTACTGCTTCGGCATGGTGGGCTATCACATGCTGATTTTCATGAGCGGCATTGAGCGCATCGGCGATGATTACTATGAAGCAGCCACGATTGAAGGGGCGAATATTTTTCAGCAGTTCTTCCACATCACGCTGCCCTTGCTGAGAGGTCCTATACGTACGAATATCGTGATGTGGACCGTGTCTTCGGTGGGCTTCTTTATTTGGGGGCAGGTCTTTGATCCGGTGAACCTTTCGTATCAGACGGTGTTCCCGCTTAACTATATGTATGAACTGGTCTTCGGCTCGTCCAATGCAGCTCTGGCGAAGCGTGACTCGGGCATAGGCGCTGCGATCGGCGTGATTATGGCGCTGCTTGTTGTCATCATGTTCGGCCTGAGCAATTTCATTGTCAAAAACGATGATGTGGAAATTTAAGGAGGCAGCAAAATGGCAAAAGCTAAAGATAAAGTGAAGGTAAAAAGCAAAAAACGGAGCTTTAAAAAAGATATGCATTTGCTGCCCGGCTATCTTCTGTGCATATTCTGGCTGATCTTTACGGTTGTTCTGGTCGGCTGGGTTTTTCTGGCTTCTTTTTCCACCACGTCGGAAATCGTAAGCGGGGAGCTGTTTGAGTTCAAGTCCGGTCTGCATCCGGAAAATTATGTGAATGCCTGGTCAAGCCAGAAGGTAGGCGTCTTCTTCATGAATTCGCTCTTTTATACCGTTATATCCTGCAGCGTGATCGTGTTTGTGGCAGCCCCTGCAGCTTATGTGCTTTCGCGTTTGAAGTTTCGGGGCAATATGTTCTTTCAGAGCATGTTTGCAGGTGCCTTGGGCGTGCCTGTCATTATGATTGTCATGCCGCTGTTCTCGGTGATTACGTCTTTGAAATTGGCGAATACCAGGGGTTTGATCATTTTCCTCTACATTGCGATGAATGTACCTTTTACGGTTTTTTTCCTGCTGAGTTTCTTTAAAAATCTCCCGTTTACTTTTGAAGAAGCCGCGGCCATTGACGGCTCGACGCCGATCCAGACTTTCTGGAAAATCATGCTGCCGCTGGCGCAGCCGGGCATTATTACCGTGACGATTTTTAATTTCATTACGGTCTGGAATGAGTTTTTCATGTCGATGCTTTTTGCTTCCAAGCAGAAAGTCAGACCGATTGCGGTAGGCCTTTATAATATGGTGAAGGGAATGCAGTACACGAATGACTACGGCGGGCTTTTTGCCTCGGTTATTATTGTCTTTGCCCCGACCCTGCTGATTTACGTCTTTTTGTCGGATAAAATCATTGCCGGCGTGACGGGGGGAGCGATCAAGGGCTGAGCAAGCGTGAAAATTTCAGTAATGAGGGAAAACGGGGCGGAGACCTCGTTTTTTCTCGGGAAAATCAGACCGGATTTTCCGTCGGACAGCGGCCTGAGAACTTCTGCTGCGCATGCGGTGAAGATCAGCCCCGGTTCACCAAGCTATACGTTCATAAATCGGGGGAGCGGATAAGAAAAACTATAAGAGGCAGAAATCAGATATAATAAATGCTGCAGAATATTTTCTCTGCAGCTTCACTTTTCTGCAGCTTAAAAAACGGCTGCCGGCTTGAGGCGGCATATTAAAGGATTATTATATTATGATGAGTGAAAAAGAAAAGATGGATCAAGGCATGTGGTACGATGCGAATTACAACCCCGATCTGATTGCACAGCGCAGGAAGGCGCGGGATCTTTGCTTTAAACTGAATCAGACCTTGCCGAGCGATACGAAAACACGCGAGGCTCTGCTGGCCGAACTCTTCGGCTATTTCCCGGAAAATCTTGATTTGACCGGACCTTTTATCTGCGATTACGGACGCAATATCACCATCGGCAAGAATGTCTTTATTAATACGAATTGCTATTTTATGGACGGGGCGCCGATCAGCCTTGGCGACAATGTATTTATGGGGCCGTTCTGCGGCCTTTATACCGCCAATCATCCGCTGGAAGTCAAAGAGCGGAATGAGGGTCTGGAGCAGGCGCTGCCGATTACGATCGGCCGGGACTGCTGGATCGGGGCGAATGTGACCATTCTCCCGGGCGTGGAGATCGGCCATTCGACGGTCATTGCCGCCGGGAGCCTGGTGACGCGCAGCATTCCGCCGCATTGTCTGGCGGTGGGATCGCCTTGCGAAG